>CBFDCX010000065.1:0-9007 GCA_965603415.1 uncultured bacterium | reverse complement strand
TTAAAAAAATAATTGTTGTACCGAAGAAACTGGTGAGCATTGTAGCGATATAAAAATCAACACAGAGACACCTGTCTTCGCTAAAGCTACGCCAAGGCAGGCGGAGTAACAAAGAAAAATCAAATGTAGGGGTAACTCGTGAGTTACCCTTTTTTAACATTTTATCTACGCAAGAATTCTTACAATTGCGGATTTGACTCGTAGTGAGTTTATGAGATCGAGTCACTGTCTTTTTTCATTTTATAAATCGTACTTTTTATAAAACCGAACTTAACACAAGTCGAATGATCTTGTGTTAAGTTGAATGAAAATTTAAGTTTATAAATCTTTGCGTTTCTTTGTGGCTATATCAAAACTGGTGCAGAAGGGGGGACTCGAACCCCCACAGGCATAATGCCCACTAGACCCTGAACCTAGCGTGTCTACCAATTTCACCACTTCTGCACAACACAGCGAGGAAAATTTTGGCTTTTTTTGAGTCAAGAAAAAACTAAATTAACGCTGAACATTATGATGTAATCAATTTTAGAAAAATTATAGTTTATTTTGATTGACAGATTTTTGTTAGATTGAAGTTTTTAATAGATTTATTAGAAAGAGGAATTAATGGCATATTTGGTTTTAGCAAGAAAATACAGACCACAGACTTTTGAAGAAATTTACGCTCAGGATCATATTACCAAAATACTAAAAAACACAATTGAACTAGACAGAACCGCACATGCATATCTCTTTACCGGACCTCGCGGAGTAGGTAAAACTTCTTTAGCCAGAATATTTGCTAAAAGCCTTAACTGCCTTAAAGATGGACCAACCATTACTCCCTGTAATACATGTGAGAACTGTACCGAAATAACCCAGGGTATTTCTGCAGATGTCATTGAGATCGACGGTGCTTCCAATACCGGAGTTGAAGATATCCGCGATCTGCAGAAAGAATTGATGTATTCACCTTCTAATTCAAAGTATAAGATATATATCATCGATGAAGTTCACATGCTTTCCAAGAACGCCTTTAACGCACTACTTAAAACATTGGAAGAACCACCCGAGAATATCATTTTCATCTTTGCAACTACCGAACCGCATAAAGTACTGCCTACTATTATTTCCCGCTGTCAGCGTTTCGATTTCAAACGAATACCTATCCCCTCTATCATAGAGAGATCGAGAAAAATATGTGAAATTGAGAAGATAGAAATTGCAGATGATGCTCTTTTCATGATCGCCAAAAAAGCCGATGGTAGTATGCGGGATGCCCAGTCACTCCTGGATCAGGTGCTGGCTTATGGCAAGGAACGGCTCACATTGGAAGATGTTCTTTCTATCTTTGGGATCGTGCACACAGATGTTTACAATAACATAATGCATGCCATTTCCAATAAAGATGCCACTGCTATCATACAGCTTCTGCACGATGTTTTAGATAAAGGTAACGATATCCAGGAACTGTTGAACGGGATTCTGGATTATATCAGGAATATTCTACTGCTCAAAGTGGGAATTGAAATCCCGGTGATGTCTGAAGCGATATTGAAACAGATGCAGGATGTCGGTTCCAAATTCTCTGAAAATGAACTTCTTTACCTGATGACCCTGCTGGTAAAAACCAAAACGGATATCAAGAACAGCAACAATCCCATCCTGGTAGCTGAAATGTCCTTTGTTAAGCTTTCTAAACTTTCCGAATTGCAATCACTTGAAGAAATACTTAATTCAATAGACGATAATGAGAGCCGAACTGTAAGACCAACACAGGAAAAACGTGTTGCACCAGTTATAAAAAAAGATACAAGCCAGCCAATTACAAGTACGGAAGATGTAAAATCTATCCTGGAAAAAGAGATAGAGGAAGAAAAACCGAAGATTGATAAACTCACAAAAGAGATCGTGGAAGCAGATATGGAAATTCTTCTGAAAAAAGTAATAAAAGAAAAAGCATTCGTAGGTAATTACTTAAAAAATTGCATATTAAGCAATGTTTCGAATAATCTTGTTCAATATAATGTCGCCAGTCAAATGCCATTTAATATGTTAGATCAAAACAAAGTGGAAATATCCGAGATATATTCAAATCATTTCAATTTGAAGATAAGGGTAGAATTCCTACTTCAGAAAGAACAAAAAGAGCAAGTGATAAATAACCCTACCATGGACGATGTCAAACGTGAATCTCCTGCTCTTGCCGATTTTATTGAAAAAACAGATTCAATAATAAATTAATGCTCCATCTACTTTATCTTCTTAGTTTCATTTATTTTGGGATTATTTTCACTTTTGCAATTGGAATATTATTATTAAAGAAAGGAAATAATAAACAAATTAATGCCATCGCCATTATTGTTGCTGCTCGTAACGAAGAAAAATATTTACCTCTTCTATTGGAAAAAATAGCAAACCAGAACTACCCTCATGATAAATATGAAATAGTACTAGCTGATGACCGCTCGACAGATAAGACTTCTAAGATTATCCGTGAATTCCAGAATAAGTATAAAAATATCAAAATGGTCAGCATTAAAAAGGAAAATAAAACACTGGTCGGTAAAAAGGGTGCTCTGGATGCTGCCATAAAATCAGCAAAATATGAGATACTTGCCTTTACGGATGCTGACTGTCTGCCATCTGAAAACTGGCTGAAAGAGATAAATAAATATTTTTCTGAAGAAACCGATTTTGTGGCTGGATATTCACCACTTATAAATTCCTCAAAACTTCTTTCCATGTTAAAAAACCTGGAAAGAGCTTCCATTTTTGCAGTTACTGCCGGTGGTTTTGCCTGGAATTGGGGAGTTACGTGTACTGCCAGGAATTTGGCATACAGAAAAGAGCTTTTTCAAAAAGTAAATGGATTTGAAGGAATAGGGCATTTAAAATCAGGTGACGACGACCTTATGCTGCAAAAAATGAACAGGCACATCAGGAAGATGAACTTTATGTTCACCAGCGATTCTGAGGTAGTTTCCCATGATAAAGAAAAAATGCATGAACATGCTGATCTTGAAAGTAGACGTGCATCAAAATGGAAGTATTATCCTTTTAATATCAAACTTATGACCTTGTTTATATTCTTGTTTTATTCAGTTTTCATTTCTTCATTGATTTGTGCAATAATCGGCACAATCAAACTCAGTAGTTTCTTTAATCTGTTTTTTGTAAAAACCATCCCTGAATTCTTACTACTGTTCTTTTTCTTGATCCGTATCAAAAAAATAAAGCTTCTGTCGCTCTTTCCTCTGGCTGAACTCATTTACCTTCCCTATTTTATCTTTTTCGCTTTAAAAGGTACATTTGGTAAGTTTAAATGGAAAGAATAAAACAACTACACAAGCAGAAACTATCAGAATTCAATATACAGAGAGATAGCATAAATAATTTTTGGAATATTAATGAACAGACTGCACAATTATTATATATTCTCATTAAAACCAAGCAACCGAAAAACATCCTGGAGATCGGAACTTCTAACGGATACTCTACATTCTGGATGTCGCTGGCTTCTGAGCATCTCGGTGCTATTATCGATACTATCGAGGTGGATGAAGCAAGATTTAAACTGGCACAAAAAAACCTTACTGGCAGAGATAACATCATACTTCATTCTGGAAAAGCAGAACAGATCATTCCCAAATTGAATAAAAAATACGATTTCGTTTTTATCGATGCTAATAAAGTTGATTATATAAATTATATAAAACTAATATTGAAAAAACTGAATGATAAAGCATTTATCGTAGCTGATAATATAATTTCACACAAGGAATCCGTGCAGGAATATCTTGACTATATTAAATCAAATTCTGCTTTTGAAAGCATGTCATTGGATATAGATTCCGGTCTTGAGATTTCGGTTTATAAGATACAATAAATTAAAGGGGTTTTTATGCCGACACCTGTAATCATTGGTTTAGCAGGCGGAACGGGTTCGGGAAAGAGTACTATAACAGATGCTATAAGAAGTGAAGTTAAAAACCAGATCACCCTCATCCCGCAGGACAGCTATTACAAGAATTTCGGACTTCTTCCTATAGAGAAAAGAAACAAGATTAATTATGACCATCCGGAATCTTTTGATAATGCACTTCTTATGGAACATCTCAAGCTTCTGAAAAAGAAGATTCCTATCCAAAAGCCTATTTACGATTTTAAAACTCATAGCAGGATAGATAAAACGACATTAATAAAACCATCCAAGATAATCATAGTGGAAGGAATTCTTATTTTTGAAAATGAACAGCTTCGTGATCTGATGGATATCAAGATATTCGTAGATACCGATGCAGACATTCGGATATTAAGAAGAATAGAACGTGACATTAAAGAACGTGGCAGGAATTTAGAATCGATTATTATTCAATATCGCAATACCGTGCAACCCATGCATATCGAATTCGTGGAACCCAGCAAACGTTATGCAGACATTATTATTCCGGAGGGCGGTGCAAACAAAATCGGTATCAATATGATCGTTACAAAGATAAGAAATATTTTAGATGGAAAATGAAATTATAAGCAATTATCATAATACTGGTGAAGAATTTGAAATAAAATGGACAGAGAGAATCAAATATTAACGGAGGATTCCAATTACCTTTAAACTTTTAAAATTTGATGCCCTTTTAAACGAATTACTGCAGAATCACCCTTTGGAAGAGAATCTGAGCAAGATAATCAGGGACATCGAAGATGAATTTGAATTCCTTACGCTGGGTATTTTCCTGAAAGTTTCCAAATCTGAGACTTTTCGACTGAAGATCGGCAGGAACTTGAGCCATAACTTTGCCAAGAACACGATCTTCACAGAAAGTGATCCCATTATCACAGAGTTGATGAATTTCAAACTTCTTGATATTCATCATCCCGGTAGGTTTAAATTCGAAAAGAATTATTCTCACTTGCTGGTAGTTCCCCTGAATTATAAAGAACATCTGCTTGGTTTTTTTTTCATAGATAAAAAAAAGGACGTTTTTGAAAGTGAAGAGATGACCAAAGTTTGCACATATGCATCCATCATCAGCATCGTTGTACAAATTTTCAGACAAAATGAAGAGATCGAACAACACCGCGGCTTATATGAAATTACCAGGGTTTACTCCATAAAACCCTTCCTCGACCGTGCTGAAGTTATTTTCTCAATGATGGTGCGCTATAAACGTGACCTCTCTACTGCTGTTATGAAGATAGATAATTTCGAGAATATCATTCGTACAATAGGTGAGTATGAAACCTCTGACCTGATGAAGAAGATTGCATATATTATAAAAAATGATCTGCGCGAAACTGATCTTATCGGTAAACTGCATAATGATACTTTTGTGATCCTAATGCCTGAAACATCCGAAAAGAACTGTCTTAATACAATCAACCGGGTTAATGTAAAAATCATGGATCTGCCAATAATGAAAGTTTGCAAGATAGGATGGGGACTTATCTTTAAAAACAGCAACATCAAAAAATTGGATCAGCTTTTAAAATATGCAGAAAAATCTGCTTTTGATTCCACTAGGAAAACAGAAGGAAATATTACGATTTATAGAGAATGATTTTGAAAGGCTGGATTTACAAACAATTTACATAATCTTAACTCATAAACATAATAATAACCAAAAACGGAGTGATGAATGAAAACGGCTTTATTAGTATTTTTTTGTTTTATGTTTTTATATTGTAGTGCACAGGAAATGATTGAAGACAGCCTGCATATCAATAAAATCCACAATGTTCTGATAGCTACATCGAAAAGCGATTTCAAACAAGCTGTAGTAGAAAACATAACTGCTAAATCTGATGAATTAAATTGTATATTCAAGATAGTAGAATTGAAAGAACTTAATGATAAAGCTTTAGAAAATTACAATGCTGTAATTATTCTAAATTCTATTAAAATTGGAAGAATGAGCAGACATGTAAGAAAATTTTTCAAGAACCTGGATGAAATACATCGCAAAAAAATCATTATCATTAATACGGCTAAAACAGAATGGAAATCAAAAGAAGATGGTATTTATGCCATTACTTCTGCTTCCAAAGATGAAAAGGCAGATACTGTTTCTGATTCTGTTTTCTTGAAAATAAAAGAAATCATTCAAATTCCATAATTGAGAAAAAACAATTCAGTAAGATTATTAAATGATAAAACCTGTTTATTTACAGACTGATTTAAAGGAAAAAATTAATAAAGCATACAATATTTTAGGACAATGCCTACTTTGCCCCCGAAAATGTGGAGTTAATAGACTTGAAGATGAGAAAGGGATTTGTAAAACTGGTAAGAAAGCAATGGTATCAAGCTACAATGCACACTTTGGCGAAGAAATTCCACTGGTTGGAGACAATGGTTCCGGGACGATCTTCTTTACAAACTGCAATCTTTTGTGTAGTTTTTGTCAGAACTATGATATCAGTCATGAAGGTCATGGACGTGAAGTAACTGATGAAGAACTTGCTGAGATGATGATAATCCTTCAAAATAAAGGATGCCATAATATAAACTTTGTGACTCCTTCCCACGTTGTTCCTCAGATTCTATCTGCATTAGAACTTGCCATCGAAATGGGACTTAATGTACCTTTGATCTTTAATACAGGTGGATATGATAACGTGAAAACATTAAAACTACTGGAAGGAGTGCTTGATATTTATATGCCAGACTTTAAGTTCTGGGATCCTGTAATTGCAGAAAGAACCTGCAATGCACCCGATTATCCCGAAATAGCTCGAAAAGCAGTTCTGGAAATGCATCATCAGGTTGGAGATTTGAAAATTGATAATAATGGAATTGCAATACGTGGGCTTCTCATCAGACATCTCGTTCTTCCCAAAGGACTTGCAGGTACAAAAGAGATCGCCAGATTTATTATAAAAGAGATTTCACCAAATACTTATGTAAATATAATGCCTCAATACCGTCCCTGTGGAAAAGCATATGAAATTGAAGAATTTTCAAATTTTCTTACCCAAAAAGAATATAATGATGCTGTTGAATCTGCAAAAGAAGAGAGTTTGTGGAATCTTGATTTCTGAAAGGAAAACAGAAGGCAACATTACGATTTATAGAGAATGATATTATTGATGTAATTATTATTAAACCAAATAATGTAGACTTAAGAAGAATTATTTCTGTAAGTTAAATTCTGTGTATATAGATAAAACTTATAGGCGAAACTCGGTAAGAGATAACATTGATTTTTTTTTGTTATATTATAAATTTGATAAACAAGTTCGAAGTTTTTTATCATTTTTATTTAAACCTGTCACTTAATATTATTCTCCTTAAAATGTTCAAAACTGAACGTTCATGTTCGTAAATGAACACATAGCTGTGTTTTATATAAACCTGTAACTTCTTGTTAATTTATGCATTATATAATGTGGCATAGATATTGCGTTTTTTGCTCGTGAGGTTGTTTTAAAAAAATTAACGAGGAGTCCGACATGAAAAAGAAAAATCTATTTTTCTTGGTAACTATTTTATTATCATTTAGTCAGTTATTTGCTCAGATCCAGGAAGTTGAATGTGAAGAGAACACATTCAAACCAAACTACGATTTCTTTTCCAAAAACATGCTTTCTGTTGAAGCCGCAGGAAAAGGATACACCGGTGTGGCGGATACCGGTAACATTTCGAAAACTAATATCAATCCTGCATCTTTAGAAGTAATGGAAGATGCACAGATCTATTATGAATACGGTACTAAGAATGATATCGATATGTTTGAATTAAACTCAACAGGCATGATGCTCCAAAAGTACAAATCTAATGTATGTATAGGGTTTGCTTACCGTATAAGTAATTCCTTGCAGACAGGATTACTGTACAATAAGAAAAGCAACTATATAGCAGATTATGGATACATTTACAATTACGATAATAATGGAGTTATTACCGATATCTTCCATATTTACGAAAAAGCTGAAATATCTTCTATTAGTCTTCCAATTGCATATAAACATAATGATAAATTGCGCTTTGGAATTGGATTGGATATTAATATCTTTCATTCCATCAGCAAAATCCCTTGTCTTATTGGAGAACAAACTTATTCTTGTCAGGATGGTGAGATTGATTTCACTTTGCTCAGACCACGTTTGGGTATTATTTATAAACCCTTAAGAACTTTATCAATGGGTTTCACGTTTACACAGGAATCCAGAAAGAAAATCATTGAGGAAATCCTGTGGCATAAGTATGAATATGAAACCAATACCTTTCCCATGGAAATTGTTGTTGGTATACAATTTAGTTTACTTAGTGTTCCATTGGATTTATTGGTAGATTTTAAACATTCAAATGAATCTGGTTATGCTGAATTTATAGATAGAAACGATTTCCATGTTGGAATCGAATACGATCTATTATCCAATCTACAAATAAGAAGCGGCTTATTCACACAATTTGACTACAGAAACATGGACTATACTAATGAAGATGGTAGTGAATACTGGTTAGATACAGAGTCCTATGATAAAAACTTCTTAACCTTTGGGCTTTCTTATATGTGGAAAAAAATGAAATTTGATTTTGCAGTTATGGACAGCCAGTTATTTTCAGACAGCAATATGGCTCAAACTCATATCAAAGCAAGTTGTTTGTTGGAGTTAACAGAACAATAATATTCTCAACATTCGACAAAATCCCGAAGACATTAATGTTTTCGGGATTTTTTTAATATTTAAGAGTTTATCAATAATTTCATCTCATAAACAGCTTCTGCCAGTCCAGTGAAAACAGCTCGGGAAATAATGCTGTGTCCAATATTATATTCTTCGAAAATATCCATCTCAACCAGTTTCTGTATATTATGATAGTTCAAGCCATGACCGGCAACAACGCGCATTCCATTCTGCTTTATAACCTTAGCAGCCTCATAAATCCTGTTCAATTCGATTTCGATTTCATTATTATCTTTTAAATTAGCATACCTGCCTGTATGTATCTCAACCGCATCCACACCGATCTGGCTGGCAAATTTTATCATCTCGATATCAGGTTCAATAAATACGCTTA
>CBFDCX010000064.1:0-9013 GCA_965603415.1 uncultured bacterium | reverse complement strand
ATAAAGAAGTGAATACCAGAAGTAATAATTTAGAATAATATAAGATGAAATAAAACATCCTGCGGCAGGAATGGGAAGACCTATAAAAGGATGTTTTTTATTAGTGTCAGTATTTTTTAAAGTGAATCTTACCAGGCGATATCCACCTGCAAAAATATAGAAAAATGAAATTGCAATTCCACAGAAACCGAATTTATAAAGGTAAGATTTGTAAGCTAGACAAGCAGGTACTACTCCAAATGCTACGAAGTCGGAAAGGGTATCAAATGTGGCGCCAAATTTACTGTAAGCATTTAGCCAGCGTGCTAATTTTCCATCAAGCCCATCACATAAAACTGACAACATTATCAACCAGGCAGCAGTGATAAATTTTTCTTCAAAAGTAAATTGCAGGGCAAACAAACCTGCGACCAAACTAAGAGCTGTAAAAAAATTCGGAACTAAAAACCGGGCTTTATTAAAATATAAATTCATTGGGTTATTGTCCCTGCATTTTTTTTGAAATCTGTTTTGCCAGGATAGTTTCTCCCGCTTCAACTTTCTCACCAGGGCTGACTTCTATTTCATAATTTTCTGGAATCGTGATTATACAAATCACTGAATGTGGAATAATACCTATCAATTTGCCCGGTACATTACAATCATTTTCGAAATGGAATAGCCGGGATTTTGAAAATTCAATTTTAAGATTTTCACTGGAAGAGCATCTGAAATCTGCCGCTTCCAAGATATTTTTTTTTATCTTTATCTGGTTAGCATCTATTTGAAATATTTTCCCATGAAGAGGTGAGAGGAGTGCCATATCAGAATTTTCCGGAGGGAGCTGTTTTTTGATCCTGTAACGCATCAAAACAAAGACATAAAAAATCAGACCCAGAAGTGCGCAATATTTAACAAAATCCACCTTGAGGATCATGTTAATGCCGAATGAAACAACAACAATAATAATTGGAAGTGTTGCAGCCCGGTATTTTAGAGTCTGTATCTTCGTGAGATATTCTATCGGGTTATAATCAGTCAGCATCAAATGCAGATCCTTTTGAAGATGAAATCAACATTTTTGATATATCGGTTGTATGAGAAAAGTTCTTCCAGTTCTTCTTTCGTAAAGAAATCGCACAATTCCTCATCTGCCAGAACCAGTTTTTTGAAGAGTTCTTTATTCTGCCAGCATTCCATAGCATTGCGCTGAACCAGCTTGTAGCCATATTCTCGCGAAACACCTTTTTTTGCCAACTCCAGAAGAAGTACCTGGGAAAAAATAAGACCATTGGTCAGCTCCAGGTTTTTCATCATATTTTCAGGATAGATCAACAGATCATCGATCAGAGGTATCATTTTGTTCAACATATAGTTCATCAGGATGGTCGAATCCGGCAGGATGATCCGTTCTACCGATGAATGGCTGATATCCCGTTCATGCCAGAGCGCATTATTCTCTAAAGCAGCTAAAGCATTGCTTCGCAGTAATCTTGCCAAACCGCACATTTGCTCTGTTACAACAGGATTTCTTTTATGCGGCATAGCGGAAGAACCTTTTTGACCTTTAGAAAAATTTTCTTCTACTTCCAGAACTTCAGTTCTGTGTAAATGCCTGATCTCAAGAGCAATTTTCTCGATTGTGGATCCAATAATAGCTATTGTGTTCAAGTACTCAGAAATTCGATCTCTTTGAATTATCTGGGTGGAAATATTCACTGGTTTCAGGCCAAGTAGCTTACAGGTAATTTCTTCGATCTCGGGAGATAGGTGTGCATAATTTCCCACCGCTCCAGAAATCTGACCGACAGAAATAATTTCGATAGCATTTTCCATTCTTTGTATATTACGCTGCATTTCATCGAACCAGAGTGCAAATTTAAGACCGAAGGTAGTAGGTTCGGCATGAATACCATGCGATCTGCCAATACAGAGGGTGTGTTTATATTCACGTGCTTTCATTTTCAGCACTTCACTGAATTTCTCCAGGTCACGCAAGATAAGTTCACCAGCTTGCTGAAGCTGTAAAGATGTGGCAGTATCCAGAACGTCGGAAGAAGTCATACCAAAATGGATCCAGCGAGAAGATGGACCCACATATTCTGCTATATTTTCCAGAAAAGCAATTACATCATGTTTTGTAGTTTTTTCAATTTCAGCGATCTGTTCCACATCAAAATCTGCTTTTTCCACAATATTACTAAGGTCTTCATCCGGGATTATCTCATTTTCGTTCATTGCTTTACAGGCAGCTATTTCAACATCCAACATACACTGGAAACGGTTTTGCAGATCCCAGATTTTTTCCATTTCTTCTCGTGAATAACGTGCAATCATGATAAACCCCAAATTAAAAATTTACACAACTCTTTAATGCTATTAGATAAAATTTACAATATTGATTACAGATTTTTATACGTTATTTTGTCAATTTGAATATTTGCTATCTCTTTATCTTCCATATAAAAAATGATTTCAACAAGTTCATCCTGATATTTAAATTTAATGTTTTGTGGATAAGCTATATGATTAATCTGTATAATTTGCATTTTATCAGAAAACTTAATATATAGAACATTGGAAAGCAATAATTCATTATTGGATATGATTTCGTTAGTATACTTTACTAATTTTGAGGGATCAAGTAATAACTCGAATTCTGGAGATTGTTCTATTTTAATGATTGTCGGTTCAGTTTCTGATTGAGATCTTATCCATATAAGTGAATCAATATTAACAGTCAAGAATGGTGCTGGTTTCATGCCGAATAGACCTGAATCATAAATATTGATTTTAGTAATTTCCTTATTTTTTCGAATTGTTATATTCTTCCGAAAAGCGAAACTCTTATAATTTGCTTCTATTATACCATCGATACGTATAGTTTCCCAGCTTTGTAAGTGTTCTAAAAGTAGTTTCTCTTTTTCCTGTTTATCGACTTTCGGAAACGTAGCGCATCCTGCCAAGAAAATAAAAAGCAGAAGTAATTTAGCTTTCTTGAACTTCATCAGATTTTTTCCTGCAGATGAAGAAAATAGCAACAACACTGGTAAATATCATTATAGAACTTAAAATTTGTCCCATGGTCATGAACCACAAAATATAACCGAGATGAACATCCGGTTCTCGTACAAATTCCACCAGGAAGCGGAATAAACCGTAAAAACCTACCCAACTCCAAAAAGTGATACCCGTTTTTTTTACCTTCCTGAAAATAATATACGAAATAAAAAAAAGCAGCAATCCTTCTAAGAAAGCTTCATAAAGTTGTGACGGATGACGGGGATTTCCATCTGAATTTGGAAATACCATTCCCCAAGGCTGATTAGTGATCTTTCCATATAATTCCGCATTTATAAAGTTACCGATCCTGCCAAAGAAAAGGCCAATGGAAACCAGCGGTACTACAGGATCTGCAAGTTCAAGGAATTTGTATTTGTATTTTCTGCAGAATAAGTATCCAAATAAAATTACACCGATCGCTCCACCATGAAAAGACATACCACCATGCCACACCACAAATATTTCCAACGGATGATGTAAATAATATGAAAGATTATAAAAAAGAATATAGCCAAGCCTAGCACCAATAATTACACCAAGCATCATATTGAAAAGAAGACTCTCATATTCCTCTTTTTTCAGGATCAGTTTTCTAAGTGCAAAATTCTTTTTCACAAAAATATAGGCTAGAACGAAACCGACGATATAGAATAATCCATACCATCTTATCTCAAGCATTCCAATTTTAAAGATTGTTGGGTTAATTGCAGGAAATTTAAGCATTGATGCTCCAAAGGGTAAAAAAGTTGGGTTATTTACCCAGCTCTTTCAGTTTATAATATAAAATTTCTACCAATTCTTCCGACGGTAATTCATGTTTTTCACCGTCTTTTTTTAGTTCCGGAGAAAAGATCTTGATCACTTGAGTAGGAGAACCGCTCAAACCGATATTATCTTCATCAAGCTGCAGATCATCCGCACTCCATGTTTTCAGTTCGACTTTTTTTGCATTTCTTTTCCCGCGCAGAGAAGGCAGCCTGGGAACATTGATCTCTTTAACAACTGTAATAGCTGCAGGTAATGTCATTTCTATCCTGTCATAACCATCTTCCATCAGTCTTTGAACGACAATCTTTTTTTTCTCGATTGATTCTATCTTTTTTACAAATGCAGTTTGTGGAATATCAAGATGAGTGGCAACTCCGGGACCTACCTGAGCTGTATCACCATCGATTGCTTGTTGACCAAACAGGATCAAATCGTAATCACCCAGTTTATTAATTGCTTCAGACAGGGTAAGACTGGTAGCCCATGTATCTGCTCCGGCAAATTTACGATCGGTAAGGAGTAATATTTCATCTATTCCTATAGCTACAGCTTCGCGCAGGGCTTTTTCTACCTGAGGAGGACCCATACTTATAGCTGTGATCTTTCCACCATATTGTTCTTTCAGACGGATCGCTTCTTCGATCGCATAAAGATCGAAAGGATTAATAATACTTTCTACGCCCTCTCGTATCAACGTATTCGTTTCCGAATCGATCTTGATATCTGTGGTATCAGGAACCTGCTTAATACAAACAATAATATTCACTTGAAAGCCTACCTGTAAAATTCTTTAATTGTTTGAATCACAAAATCCTGTTGTTCTCGTGTAATTTCAGAAAATACAGGAATTGAGATAACTTTTTTTGTTAATTCTTCTGAAACTGGAAAATCACTTTCTTTATAGTTCAAGTAAGCAAAACATTCCTGTAGATGCAGCACTCGCGGATAATAAATAGCACAGCCAATATCATGAGCACGCAAATGTTTCAAAAGCTCATCCCGTTGTTCGGCAAGAAGTGTAAATTGATTGTATATAGAAGTAGCTTTTTCATGAATAACAGGAAGTGTGATTTGCGGGATATCGTTCAAGTGTTTATAATAATATTTTGCATTTTGTCTGCGAGCTTCCGACCAGCTTCGCAACGAACGAAGTTTTACTAATAGCACAGCCGCCTGGATCGTATCGAGCCTACTGTTCAAACCAACCCATTTATGATAATATTGTGGATTTTCACCATGAACCCGCAGTTGAAATAATTTGGCTGCCAATTCATCATTATTAGTTAAACACATACCGCCATCGCCCATTGCTCCCAGATTTTTACTGGGAAAAAAGGAAAGTGTTCCGATATCACCTATTGTACCGGCAGCTTTGCCATAGAACTCGGCACCGATTCCCTGGGCATTATCTTCTATAACTTTAAGATCGTGCTTCTTTGCAATAGCCGTTATTTTATCCATCTCTGCGGGTTGTCCAAAAAGATGAACAGGCATTATTGCTTTTGTTTTTGATGTAATTGCTGTTTCAATTTTTTGTGGGTCAATATTAAAAGTATCAGGTTTCACATCTACAAAAACAGGCTTTGCACCTACTCTGTGGATAGTTCCGGCAGTAGCAAAAAAAGTAAAAGGTGTAGTAATTACTTCATCACCTTCAGAAATATTTAATGCAAGCAGGGCAAGCAAAAGAGCATCTGTACCTGATGCGCAACCAATAGCATGTTTGACATTGCAGAACTCTTGCATATCTTCTTCAAATTCTTTAACCTGCGGGCCCAATTTGTAGGCATGAGTATCGAAAACCTTTTCAATTTCTGCTCGAATATCATCCAGAATAGGAGAATATTGCGCATTAAGATCTAACATGGGGACTTTCATTTAATTTCCTATTGTTCAAAATATGTAATAATTCTTTCCAGGATCTGGTCGAGATTGAATTTAGGTTTATAATCGATATATTTGCCGATTTTTGTAAGGTCCGGTTTACGGTGGCGCATATCTTCAAAACCTTCCTCATAAGCGTCTTCGTATTTAATGAATTCAATTTTGGAATGGCTTCCGGTCATTTTCTTGATCTTCTGAGCTAAAGCTTCGATAGTGATTTCTTTGTCGTTTCCAATATTGAATATCTGTCCTTCTGCTTTTTTGGTGTTCATCAGCTTTATCATGCCATCGGTGATATCTGCTACATCTCCAAAACAACGGGATTGCTTCCCATCACCAAAAATCGTGATCGGATGATTTAATAAGGCATTACGAACAAATTTGGGAATAACCATACCATACTGACCAGTCTGACGCGGACCAACCGTATTAAAGCAGCGTACAATTACCACAGGTAATTTTTTTTCTCTATAATAGGCTAAAGCCAGAAATTCATCTATTGCTTTGGAAGCGCTATAACTCCAACGTGTGATATGAGTGGAGCCCAATAGCCGGTCATCTTCTTCTTTAAATGGAACGGTATTGCTTTTTCCGTAGATCTCTGAAGTGGAAGCCAGCAGAACCTTTTTTTTATATTTATTGGCAAACTCAAGGATATTTTCTGTACCGCCAATATTTGTTTGTAGGGAAAGGAGGGGATTATCTATTATGTATTTAACTCCAACAGCAGCAGCCATATGATATATTTGGTCACAATTTTTTACCATATTGCGTAAAACGTCTCGATTCAGAATGGAATCAATAATATAACTGAAATTTTGATTTTTAACCAGGTGAATAATATTCGAGTATTTTCCCGTGGAAAGATTATCGATAACAGAAACAGTGTGACCTTCTTTTATAAGTTTTTCTGCCAGATGGGAACCAATAAACCCGGCTCCGCCAGTAATTAATATTTTCATTTTGTCTCCTATTTAACCGAGAGGTTTTGTACAACAACAATAAGTGTGGCAATCTGGGAAATAATTCTTAAAGAATCGAGGGTGAATTGCCAGTAATCGAATTCAGCTTTTTCAGGAATAAACAACATATCTCCCTCTTCGATCACGGTATTTTTTTTCGGCTTAACCCATTTACCTGAGTTGGCACGGATCAAGCGAATTTTACCCTTTCTGGCATTCCAGTCGAATCCACCTGCTTGTTCAATATAATATTTATAATCTTTACCGGGCTCAAATGCTATTAATCCGGGATTTACTACTTGCCCTGAAACTATGACAGTAGCAGTTTTTTCCGGAATAAAGATAAAATCGCCATCCTTAAGAAAAATATCATATTGACTCTCTTTTGAATTCCAGAGATTGGAAAAATCAACTGAGCATATTCCTTTTATTTCCCGAGATTTATTCTTGAAATAAGCATATTCAAGGCTGGACATGTTATTTGTTGAAATTTCTTTTAATCGTTCAAATTCCGGATCGAATTCTTTATTTGGAGCTTTACGTTGTACAAAAGAATTAAAAAGATCTGCTCTTTGTGATGGCTCTCCACATTGTACCAAAATCTGTAGTAACGTTGTTTGCCCATCTTCTATAGCATAAATTCCAGGATATTTAATTTCACCCGCTACATTCACGTATTGCTTTTCACGGAATTCGGGAATTGTTTTAATGTAAATTCTATCATCATTTTGCAGGATAATGTTATCTTCGCATTCGGGATCAGATATTGCATTTTTCAAATTGAAGGAGAGTGTTTCGGTTTCTTTATCATTTGTAAATCTAACGATTTCGGCTTTTTCCAGGAAAGCATCTGTTTTAAGACCCAAAGCCAATTCAATGATATCTAATACTCTGTCATTTTCGGCAAATTCGTAATTTCCAATACGATTAATAGCACCATAAATGGAAACATCACTTTTTCTGGATGGAATATAAATTACATCTCCGTCCAACACATAGGGATTATTCTCTTCTTCACCCAACACATAAAATCTTTGTAGATCAACTTTAATTTCTTCATTGCCACGCTTTAGTACTATGTTTCGTAGAGATCGCTTTTTAGATAACAGAAAATCTTCATTTTCAGGATCGATGATATATTCTTTATAATTTTCCTTAAAAAAGTCTATTTCTTCATCGGTTGTCTTTGCTGCTTTTTTGATTTCCATTTCCTTTTCAAAGAATTCACCTTCGGATAACTTGATAACTTCTGAAACACGCGTGGATGGATGTATCAGGAAAACACCAGGATTATCGATTGCACCCACTACCGATACATTATAAAGAACTTCACTCTGTTTGTATTGCGAAATTTGAGCAGAAATATTTATTGTTGTAATCAGGAATACGAATAGGATTAAATATATTTTTTTTGATTTATTCACATTGCCTCCCTTCAAAATTCAGGAAAAAATCTTAAGTTGAGCAATTCTGTCAATTAAATAATCCCTAAATTAATAAAGAGAAATGTTTTAATTTGTAATTATAAAATTCAATATCTCAATACTTTTTTCAGCGATTTCCAATTTGCTTTTATTGTCAGTATCAGTAACTTCAAAAAAGATCTTGAAATTCTGGATTGTATCAAACTTCACAGGATAATTGAAATGCTTAACCAAGCTAGTAAGTTTTTCTCTGGGAAGAAGCTTATTGCCACTGAACTCAAGAGCAATAGTTCCCTTTTTCATTTTAACTGATTCCAGTCCTGCCAATTTAGCCATTAGATGCATTTTATAGTACAGTATGACATTCGTTGCCTGCTGCGGAATTTCTCCGAATCTGTCTAAAAGTTCCTGCCTGAGATTGTCAAATTGTTCCGGTTTTGTCAAAGCCAGCATCTTCCTGTAAATTTCCAGGCGTTCTTTTTCACTGGAAATGTAGTTTTCCGGAAAGTAGTGGTCGCTTTCGATCCTTATCAGTTCCAGTTTTTGCGATTCCTCTTCTATCCACAATTCTTTTGGCTTTTCAGATTGGATATTTTCTATGGTTTTCTCCAGCAACCTATTATAATAATTGAACCCGATGGAATTTATAATACCACTCTGTTTTGTTCCCAGAAGAGTTCCTGCTCCTCGCAATTCCATATCACGCATGGCTATCTGGTATCCACTTCCCAGCGATTCATACTCAATGAGTGTTTCCAATCTTTTACGCGCTTCTGTGTGCAGTTTAGGTGGAATAATGAGATAAGCATATGCACGGCGGTTACTGCGACCTACACGCCCCCTGATCTGGTAAAGCTGAGCTAACCCGAACATATCAGCACGGTTCACAATTATTGTATTCGCATTTGGAATATCGATGCCGGATTCGATTAT
>CBFDCX010000063.1:0-9076 GCA_965603415.1 uncultured bacterium | reverse complement strand
ACAAAAACTAAACTAATTACTAATAAAATAATTTTCTTCATTTTTTTCTCCTCGTTTAATAAATAATTGATTAAATTTTGGTTAACACACATTTCTTTTAATTTTCGATATTAAACGCATAAAAAACCTGCTTGCGATATTTTCACACCACTATGCAAAACTAAATATCATATTCTTCTAATTGCCAATTGGTTAAATATGATACATAATGTCAAGTTATTTAACATCAATTAAATATATTATGTTCGTTAAATGCTATATGTATCAAATAGTTAAGTTACATCTGAAATACCTGGAAATTACGTGTTTAAAGCTTCAACTCTTTAATTTATAAGAAGTTAGCATTAATGCTTATTTTAACTATCAAATTATCTTATAATGGGTATAAAATTGATTTTAAAAAGCTCTTCCAATGGATTATCACTTGAATCAATGACATATACTTCTAATGTATAAGAAGAATAATTAACTAATTTGATCTCAGGCTGAAATTTATAAATATCCGAATGTCCAGAAAGTATTTCCAGTGGGATCTGTTCCAAAGTTTCGGAATTTACAAGTTGTGCTTCAAAGTTATTTATAGGAATTATTTCTGAAAATGTAATAGAAATCACAGGTTTCAAATTATCTATTGTTGCACCATTTCTTGGATACACAAAGAGCACTTCCGGCGGGATAGAATCTCTTACGGCTAAACCATCGAACAGGATAGATAATTCATTACTGACATTCTGTTTATTGTCTTCCAGTGAATAGATCTTCAGGTAATATTTGAAAGTATCCAATTCAGCAGAAATAATCGTGATCATATCTTTCCTGAGGGAATGTGCATATACACTAACTGGAATCTCCAGGGAATCGGCAGTTACTATCCTGATCTCTGAATAGTCTTTCACGATCTCAGATAATGTAAGCTCGATCTGTTTATTAGAATACACTTTTACAGACTCTATCTCTGGTTTCAAAGTGTCTGAATATATCATTTTCATGTCGATTGAATTAAATTGACTTGCAGTAATAAATTTATGAAAATATGGTTCGTTACCATAGTCGTACTTATTGTTTTTGTTCTTGTCTATGTATGCTTCTAAAACATGATCGGTATTGTTCAGATTTTCGAATGAGTAGGTCTTTCCTTTTATCAATTTGTTGTAGATGAAGGTTGAATCAGGAGCCTGAATTGTACATTGAATAGGCTGATCGCTGTCTTCTTCAAGTTCGAAAAGCAGGTTACCCGATATCTTATTATCATTCAGCTTTCCGTTGGCAAAAACAAATGTATAATTCCTATCGAGTTCGTTGCTGTGTTCGCCTTTGATTCTCTGAGAAAAACTGAAGAAATAATTTATGTTTTCTTCTAATTCTTCCAGGATATTTATGGTTAGGACGCTTTTATCCCATCTGAATTTTTTCCGATCTATTGGGGGATAAACATAAATTCCCGTAAGTATAGAAGTTCTGTCAATCGGCTTGGAGAAAGTAACTTCGATGTCTCTACCTTCGATATCACTGAATTCTTCCGGGAAGATAGATAGTATTTCGGGATTAACAGTATCTTTTGCCCCACCCGTCGGCTTTTTACGGTGTCCACAGGAAATTATTATAAATGATATCAGGAAAATGGAAATAAAATGCTTCAATTTAATCCTTAACAGAATATCTTCTTTTGAGTGCATTTCCCAGAGTAAGAGAGCTGGTATATTCGATATCTCCACCAAAAGGTAAACCTGTAGAAAGCCTGGTGATATTCAATTGATGCCCTTCAAATTTCGATGCCAGGAAGCTGATGGTACTCTCACCTTCTGCTGATGGATTTAAAGCTAAAATCAACTCACTGATCTTGTTTGTTTCAACCAGTTTCAGCAGTTTGGGAAAGTTAATATCTTCCGGTCCGATACCATCGAGTGGTGACAGCAGATTACTCAGCACAAAATATTTACCGTGATACTCGTGGGTGTTTTCAATTAAATAAATATCCTGCGTATTTTCTACAATACAAAGCATATTATTCTTACGGTTTGCATCTGCACAGAACAGGCAGGGATCGGTTTCGGTAAGCATATTACAGATTGAGCAGTTGGTATAGCTTTCCACCGTTTCCCGGATGGATTCAGATAATTCTAAAGCTTTTGCTTTTTCCATGCCGATAAGATACATTGCCATCCGTTGTGCAGATTTAGATCCAATACCGGGCAGCTTCTTTAAATTTTGAACCAGTTCTGCTAATAAACCAGAAAACACTAAAACATTCCCGGGATGTTAATCCCGCCCGTTAATTTGCCTAATTCGTCCTGACTGGTTTGAGTAATTTTTTCCTGAGCTTCATTTATAGCAGCAACGATGAGATCTTCCAGCATTTCCACATCTTCGGGATCAACCACTTCTTTATCTATCTTCAAAGAAAGGATCTGGTTTTTGCCATTCATTTCCACTTTTACCATTCCACCACCGGCTGAACCTTCCACGATTTTGTTAGCCAGTTCTTCCTGAGCTTTGGCAAGGTCCTGCTGCATTTTCTGGGCTTTTTTCATCAGGTCTTTCATACCTTTATTTCCACCTGGGAACATAAGTTTCTCCTTACAAACTTTCTTTAGTTTAAGAAATTTACATCTTAGTTTAACGTCAATTATTTTTAAGTTTCAATGACAGATCATATATCCTGTTTTTTGATTCTCTGGTTAATTCCTGAACTTTTTTTATTGCATCCTTTCTCGATTCACCTTTGTCTAGTTCAGCCTGAAGCATTTCTGCTAATTCTGCATCTGAGTATTCTTTTTCTTGTGCACCTTCCACGATGATCACGAATTCACCTTTCAAAGTTATCATATCCGGATCTGTCAGAACTTCATCAATTGTAGTTCTATAATACGTTTCGTATAACTTTGATATCTCACGGGCAATGACGATCTTCCTGTTTCCGAACACTTCTTTCAGGCTGGAGAAAAATTTCTGTAATCTGTGTGGAGCTTCGTAAAAGATGAGCGGATCTTTGATATTTATCAGTTCTTTTAGAAGGTTATCTTTCTCCGATTTTTTTTCAGGAAGAAATCCGGCAAAATAGAATCGTTCACAATTGAAACCAGAACTTATAAGAGCTGGAATAAAAGCTGTTGCACCGGGTAATGTTTCAACTGTGATATTATTTTCAATAGCAGTTTTTATAATGATCGAAGCAGGATCGGAAATGCCAGGAGTACCGGCATCTGAGATGATAGCTACATCTTCTCCATTTTTCAATTTATCCAGGACTTTTCCCACCCTGGAACGTTCATTAAATTTGTGATAACTGAACATGGGAGTTTGAATCTGATAATGCTTTAAAAGTTTTGCTGAAGTGCGAGTATCTTCTGCACCTATTAAAGCAACATTCTTTAAAACTTCTACCGCCCTGAAGGTCATATCTGCAAGATTGCCGATAGGCGTGGGAACAATATACAGAATTCCGATTATTTTCATTGAATCAATTTAAAAAAAACCCTGTCAGATCAGGGTTTTGATTTATTTTGTATTACCGATCGGTAGAACTATTTTTCCACGAGCTTCATTCAGAACTTGAGCCATTGCCAGATAAATGGCGGAAAATCCACAGATAATTCCTTCCCAGCCAGCTATCTTTCCAATAATTTCCGAACCTGTCCAATCTTTGATAGCCAGCAACCAGAAAAGAATGGTTAAAGAAAGAAAAACAAATTGAAGAGCTTTGTTCGTTCCAAAAGTTCCCAACCACATAAAGAAAGTGAAAAGTCCCCATAAAAAGAGGTACCAAGCTAAAAATGCAGATGGAGTTGATGTTGACCAGCCGATCTTCGGGAAAATCAGCAAAGCAACCAGAGATATCCAGAAAAGTCCATAAGATGTGAAAGCGGTCGTTCCGAATGTATTTCCTTTTTTGAATTCCATAATTCCAGCAAAGATCTGAGCCATTCCACCATAGAATATACCCATTACCAGTATCATCGAACTGATCGGGAAAAAACCGACATTGTGAATATTTAAAAGAACCGTGGTCATCCCGAATCCCATCAATCCCAAAGGGGCAGGATTTGCTAATTTATTATTCATAATTACACTCCGATATTTTATAATCCATACATTTCAATTATTTCTTGTTTGGACTTTCCAAGAATATCATATTTTTTTCCAACTTTAATGAAAGCTGCCAATGCTTTATCGAGGTGATGAATTTCGTGTCCGGCAGAGATCTGCGTTCTGATCCTTGCTTTTCCGTTTGGAACTACCGGGAAGAAGAAACCGATCGCATAAATTCCTTCGTCATATAGATCTTTTGAGAAATCCTGCGAAAGCTTTGCATTGAAAAGCATTACAGGAACTATCGGTGTGTCTCCGGGTTGCAGAACGAATCCTGCTTCGGTTAAACCTTTGCGCCAGTATTCTGTATTTGTTTCCAGCTTATCTCGTCTTTCTGTACTTGCGAAAAGAATATCCAGAACCTTTAATACACCGGAAACTACTACAGGAGCTATCGTATTTGAGAAAAGATATGGTCTTGCTTTCTGACGGCACATTTCCACGAGTTCTTTACGACCTGAAACGCAACCTCCGGAAGCCCCGCCGAGAGCTTTTCCAAATGTAGTTGTAATAATATCTATCTTGCCGAAAACACCGCAATGTTCATGAGTTCCGCGACCGGTTTTACCAATAAATCCTGTAGAGTGGGAATCATCTACAAAAAGCATGGCATCGTATTTATCGCAGAGTGCAACCATTTCATCGAGCTTGGCTGTATCTCCATCCATACTGAATACACCATCTGTGATCACAACCTTCAATCTTTTATCTGCATGCAGAATAAGTTTTTTCTCAAGATGATCCATATTGGAATGTTTAAAAGTATCGTGCATCGCACCGCAAAGACGGATTCCATCGATAATTGAAGCGTGAACCAGACGGTCTGAGATCATTACATCTTCTTCGGTGAGGATAGCTTCAAACACACCTGCATTTGCATCCATACAGCTCGGGAAAAGAATTGTATCTTCCGTTCCCAGGAATTCCGTAACTTTCTTTTCCAGTTCATTATGGATATCCTGAGTTCCGCAAATAAAACGGACTGATGACATTCCGTATCCACGAGAATCCAATCCTTCGTGTGCCGCTTTCACAACTTCCGGATGGCTGGAAAGTCCCAGATAATTGTTTGCGCACATATTTATGACTTTTTTCAATGAAGACCCTGTAGGATATTCAACCTCTATGTCGGCAGCCTGGGAAGAATGAATGAATCTTTCCTGCTTGAAGATACCTGCATCCTGAATGCCTTTGATCTGCTCCTGATACATTTTTCTTACTTTATCACTGTAACCCATAATTTACTCCCTCTTGATTACCCAATAAATTCTTCTACTAATTCTACGATCTTGTTAACAGAATCAAACGCTTCCGGGGAAGCTTTTTCATCCGGAATGGAAATCTTGTATTTTGCTTCTAAAAATCTCTTGAGTGAAACCATTGAAAATGAATCCACGATCCCGCCGGAAATAAGCGGTGTGTCGTAAGTTATTTCCTCATCTTCGTCTTCGAGGTATTCATCGATAACATATTCTAAAATTACATCCTTCATTTCTTCCATTTTTTTCTCCTTTTTATTTTATCTATTCTTTAGCGAATAATCAATTATGTCATTCCCAACTTGATTGGGAATCCAGATTCCCGCTTTTGCGGGAATGACAAATTTCTGGATAATCGCGGTGAGTTTATTCATCATCATCCAAGCCGGAAGTATCACCGATCTCTTCTCCCCACTCTTTGGCGTGAAGAAGTCTTCTCATAATTTTTCCACTCCTCGTTTTTGGCAGTGATTTCACATATTCTATTTCCTGCGGCATTGCTAGAGGAGAAAGCTTTTTCCTGATGAAATTCATTATATTAAGCTCCAGCATATCATCTATTTCATAACCTGCGTTAAGCGTTACAAAAGCTTTTACAACTTCCATATTTACTTCATCCGGTTTTGCCACAACAGCAGATTCGGCAATCGCTTCGTGTTCCAGAAGTGCAGATTCCACCTCGAACGGACTCACAAGATGTCCGCCGGTATTGATGACATCATCATCACGTCCTACAAACCAGAAATAACCGTCTTTATCGATAGTCGATCTATCACCGGGCAGATACCAGCCATTTTTAAACTTTGTTTTATATGTTTCTTCATTATTCCAATAAGTTCTCATCATTGCAGGCCAGCCAGGTTTGAAACCGATAAGACCGATTTTTCCGGTTTCAGTAATTGGTTCAAAAGTTTTTGAATCGAGAATAGTTGCTGTGATTCCAGGAAAAGGTTTTCCCATCGAGCCGGGTTTAATCTTCATACCGGGAAAATTAGTCAGCATCATCGAGCCGGTTTCCGTCTGCCAGTAAGTATCGAGGAATTCATGACCAAACACTTTCCCAGACCAGATTACAGCTTCCGCATTCAGCGGTTCACCCACACTCGCCAGATGCCTGAGAGATGAAAGATCGTATTCTTTGATAACATCATCTCCGGCTTTCATTAAAGAACGAATAGCAGTTGGAGCGGAATACCACATAGTAATTTTATGTTTCTGAATGAACTCATACCAGGAAGATGCAGAGAATCCTGTATCGAGAACGCATTGAGTTATTCCCATACTCCACGGACCGATAATCCCATAAGAAGTCCCCGTAACCCAACCCGGATCTGCTGTACACCAGTAAATATCATTTTCCTGAAGATCGAGAACCCACTTGGTTGTGAGATATTGCGAGATGAGAGAATAATGAACATGTTTCACACCTTTGGGCTGTCCGGTGGTTCCAGAAGTATAATGAAGAACTGAAGAGGATTCTGCTTTGGTTGGAAAAATCTCAAAATCTTTTGGCTCTTCATAAGTTTCCATATCAAAAGTTAATTCTCTCTCTTTTAAAGGTTTTTTGCCATCATGATCTACAATAATAATATGCTTGAGATAAGGGCTTTTTTCAATAAGTTTACGAACTTTTCCCACATGTTTTCTTTGAGTAATGATCGCCGTTGTTTCTGCATTATCCAATCTTACATGCAGCGATTCGTCTCCGAAAGCTGAAAAGAGCGGTTGAGCAATTGCACCGATCTTCAGAACTCCCAGGAAGCCAATATAAAGCTCAGGGATTTTATCCATAAAAAGGCAAATCCTGTCTTCGTTTTTAATTCCCAGACTTTGCAGGAAAGTACCGATCTTGTTGCTGTTTATGCGAACATCATCGAAAGTATATTTCTTTTCTACACCACCAAGACCTTCCCATATGAGAGCTAACTTATCTGCTTTTCCCGTCTCACAAATACGGTCGGAACAATACCAGCCGATATTGATAATATCACCGTATTTATAACCGAGTTCCTTCTCGGAAATCAACCAGTTAAAGTTCTTAATTCTTTCTTCGTAAGAGCCAATATGCGACATTTTTCTATATTCTCCTTTATTTTTCTATAATAACAACTGCTGTGGCATACTCTTTTAAATGAGAGATCGAAACAAATATGTTTTTCAATCCTTTTTTTTGAAAGTAATCTTTTGTGAAACCAGAAAGATTTATTTCCGGTTTGCCAAGTTTATCATTTATGATCTCAATTTCATTAAATTTTATTCCATGACTAATTCCCGTACCCATTGCTTTGGAAAAAGCTTCTTTTGCGGAAAATCTACCAGCATATTCCTGTTCTTTTCTTTTAAAATTATCGCAATATTCAATTTCAGTTTCAGTATAAATTCTTTTGAGGTATTTATCTTTTGTAGAAATAAGTTTTTTCACGCGCTCTACTTCGATGATATCAATCCCAATTCCAAAAATCATTTATCCACTTAACCTTTCACCAAGCACACTAAGCATATCTTCAGTCGTTTTAGGAAGATTATATTCGTGTTTCCAGCCCCATTCTTCAAAAGCTGCAGTATCCTCCATTTTGTTGGGCCAGCTTTCGGCAATTGCCTGTCGAATAGGATCGATGTCATAATTCAATGTGAATTCCGGAACATGTTTTTTAATTTCAGCAGCTATCATTTCCGGTTCAAAGCTCATGGCAGCGACATTGAAAGCATTTCTATGAATAAGTTTTGCAGGATCAGCTTCCATTATCTCGATTCCGGCGCGAATACAATCCGGCATATACATCATATCGAGGAAAGTTCCGGGTTTGAGGTTGCAGGTAAATTTCTTTTCTTGAATAGCTTTATAATAAATATCAACAGCATAATCTGTGGTTCCACCGCCCGGAGGTGTAACATTGGAAATAATTCCAGGATAGCGCACTCCGCGTGTATCGATATCATATTTCTGATGATAATAATCACAAAGGAGTTCACCCGAAACTTTAGTAACACCATACATCGAATTGGGTCTCTGTATCGTATCCTGTGGTGTATCATCGTGCGGTGTGGAAAGCCCGAACGCACCTATGGAACTGGGAGTGAAGAGCGCAAACTCCAGTTCACGAGCAAGTTCCAGAAGATTCATTAATCCACCGATATTTATCTTCCAGGAAAGTTGCGGATCTTTTTCTCCAACGGCAGAGAGAAGCGCAACGAGATTATATACTGTGTCGATCTTATATTTTGTAATTACATCTTTTATTTTTTTTGTATCAAGACAATCTACTATTTCAAAAGGACCTTCTTTTAGAAGCTCTGAAACATCTGTTCTGATATCAGAAGCAATAACATTGGAATTACCGTAAATCTTGCGCATGGCAGGAACCAGCTCAGAACCGATTTGTCCGGCAGCACCCATCACTAAAATATTTTTCAAATTTCACTCCTGAAATATATAAAATTTTGTTTGGAAAAGAAAAACAAAGCTTTATTTTGTCAATTAGAAATTAGAGTTATAAAAGAATATATATTAGTATAATTTTAAGATATATTTAAATACTTCTGTTATTAATGCAAAAACAGAAAATCATTTGACATAAAACAATCTTACAACCAACTTCGGGAATGGAAAATAAAATATCTATGGAGGAACTATATGGGCAAAGGTGATAGAAAAAGTAAGAAAGGAAAGATCTGGCGTGGAACTCATGGTAAAAGAAGACCGAAAGGTGGGAAGAAGAAGAAAGAAT
>CBFDCX010000062.1:0-9163 GCA_965603415.1 uncultured bacterium | reverse complement strand
CCGTCTTCATCTATAATTCCCATATCACCGGTATCATACCAGCCATCACGCATGTGAAGAGATGTCTCTTCGATATCTCCCAGGTAGCCAGTAGAAACCAGATCACCTTTCACAAATATTTTCCCTTCACTGTTAGCTGGCAGTACTTTATCCGTATTCATATCAAGTATCTTTACTTCAACGTTGGGAATTGGTTTTCCAATACTACCTGGTCTGTTTGCATCGGGCACGTTCACAGAAACAACAGGACTGGTTTCGGTGGCACCATAACCTTCCATTATATCCATATCGTGTTCTTTCAGGTATGTCATTCTTAGTTTTGTGGGAAGCTTATCTGCACCTGCCAGGGAATATCTTACAGAAGCAAAATCACCAGGATTGGCTTTTTTCAAATAGCCATGGAAGAAGGTTGGTGTTCCTATCAAAAGAGTTATTTTATATTTTTTAACAGATTCTACAATGGCTTTGTAATCCAGTGGATTGGCATGTGCCACAATAGCTGCACCGATGGTGATAGGCAGCCAGAAGTTGGTGGTTAATCCGAAAACATGGAAAAGAGGTAATGTGCCGGCGAATACATCCTCGAAAGAGAAATCAATGATTTTAGGCAAATTCTCCAGGTTATGGTTAATGTTCTTGTGACTCAATTGAACTGCTTTAGGGTCCTTTTCACTGCCACTGGTAAAAAGAATTACAGAAGTATCATCATCTGTGCCATGCCTTACTTTCGAACATAATGTCTTTGTTGGCAGTTTTGACTTGAATACTGCTCCAAGTTTATCTACGATCGTTATGGAAGGCATGACATCTTCCAGGTAAACCATTCCCTGCACATGTTCACAATTGATCTTATCAAGAAGCTTTTTACTAGTGATGATGGTTTTGAAACTGCACTTTTCCTGTGCATAGATAGAATTTTCCCGAGCACCGGTAGAATAGTTGATCATTACCGGTATCTTTCCGCTCATCAGTACTCCCAGTATGGAAAGTATACAACCCGCAGAAGTGGGCACCATTATTCCAATGTACCGGCTCTTGTATTTACTGAATTTCTTCGCCAGGATCAATGATGCTATCAGCATTCTTTCATAAGGAATATCCTTTCCGGTAGCCTGGTCGTACACAGCCATCCTGGAAGAATATTCTTTGGCAGCTATAATAAATTTTTCTTGTAATTGCATAATCTCTCCTTTTTTTTATTAACAATAGACTTTAAATCATTTTAATGAAGTCTATGTCAAACAAATAATTATCTACTGATATGATAAAAAGATAGCAACATCAATATTTGCAGGAAGTTATAGCCTTATATAATATATGCAGAATTATTTATATGGTGTAATTTCTTAAGCGATGTTCTGTTCTAAGTGTATATTTTCAATAATATGGTAAATACACTGAAAAGTTTAGATACCTTTTTTACTTATTCTCCTCTGCAAAATTCTTTCCCGCTTTCATAGCTTTCAGGTTTGCTTCCACCACCTCTTCACCTTTTCGTCCAAAAACAAATTTAATGCCATCTTCCAGCTTTTCGTAGGGAATATCTAAAAAGAGAGAAGCTGCGCCCAACATTATCATGTTCATTGAACGGTTTGCACCTATGTCTTTTGCGATCTGGTCTGCATCAATTGCCAAATGATTAGGAATAGAATTTATTTCATTCATCAGTTTTTCTGTATCGGGATAATTTGGAATATTAACAAATGGAGTGGTATTGGTAATAAACCAGCCATTTTGAGAAAGGTAAGGTATATAACGTAAAGCTTCCATTGGTTCTACTGATATTATCAGGTCTGCCCCACCCTGCGGGATCAGGTCGGAATAAATTTCCCTGTCAGAAATTCTGAGGTGAGACTGCACGTCTCCCCCGCGCTGGCTCATACCATGAACTTCCGCCTGTTTCAGATTCAAATCATTTTCCACAGCAGCATATCCGATGATGGCAGCAATGGAAAGGATTCCCTGTCCGCCAACTCCTGCTAAAATTATATCTTTTTTCATTTTATTCTCCTTTTTTTAACAACTAACAACTACGAACAAAAAATCAATGTCCATATCACATCATGAAATTAGGTATTCTTTCAATATTAAAACCTTTACTATCCGGTGGAAAATTGATAAGAATTCCCAATTTATATCCAGTTGCTTTCAAGTAGTTTAAAATTTGAGCTTTATGGATATCGGTGAGAGAATTTACAGTTTTCAATTCAATTATTATTTTCTCATCCAAAACCAGATCAGCAATATATTCTCCAACAGAGTTGTTTTTATATTTAACAATAAGTTTCTTCTGAGATTCTGTAGTAAAGCCTTTTGCTTCTAATTCAAGCTTCAGAGAGTTCTCGTAAACTTTTTCCAGGAAGCCATTACCTAGTTCTTTTCGAACCTCAATACAAACTTCTTTAATCTTGAAAAACTCTTCTTTATAAATTAAATCTACCATTGAATTCAAATCCTAATGTTCGTTCTTGTTCGCTGTTTCTATTTCTTTTTCTTCCTTTTCGCATACACATGAATACAAGGTCTTCTGGGAATGATCACCGAAACACCGTTGTAATTTAGTTCTTCTTTTATTACTTTAACATTTTCTTCATGGTGTCTGGATAAAGGATTGATAACACGAATATGTTCTTTTTCCACACCAACACCCATACAGATATCTTCGATCCTGCCTGTAACCTGCGAATCCTGCATTCCTGTCATGGCTGTTATATAGTTATCCATGATGATAACAACGATATTGGATTTAGAAAGCACAGCATCCAGCAGTGGTGTAATTCCGGAATGACCAAATGTAGAATCACCAATAGCAGCAACAGACGGGAAGAAGCCTGCATCGGCAGCACCCACAGCCATGGAAATGGAAGCTCCCATGTCCACACATGTATCGATAGCCTTATAAGGCGGCAGGAATCCCAATGTGTAACACCCGATATCGGAGAATACATGACCTTTGTCATAAGGTTTCAGAGCTTCATTGAGCGCTTTATAGGTATCAATATGCGGACAACCAACACACAGTGCCGGGGGTCTTCCTGCCACAACTTCAGGAATCTTCTGGCTGGGAAGTTCCTGCAGGTTGAGTGCTTTGCGAACAATCTGTGGATTCAATTCACCATCACGCGGGATCGTACCATCCAATCTTCCTTTGATCTTCTTATTGCCTAAAAAACCATTCAACATTTCTTCTACCAGGGGCATCCCTTCTTCCACTACCAGGATATTTTCACATTCACTCATGATCTTTTCGATCTGTTTTCCGGGAAGCGGATATTGTCCGATCTGGAGGATGGGATAAGGACATTTACCTGCTTCGAAATTCTCCATCAGGTAGTTGAAACCCAAACCACAGGCAATGATACCCACAGATTTATCTTCACCTTCCATATATTTATTAAAGGGAGAATTCTCCGATTCCCTGATCAGATCTTCCTGGATGGAAAGGAGATGTTTATACTTTTTACGGGCAAAAGCCGGCAATAACATAAACTGATTGGGATTTTCCGGTTTATGAAGTTCATTCTCTTCTAACACTTCACGTCGCTTTATACCTGCACGTGAGTGAGCAAGTCTGGTGGTTAATCTTATCATCACAGGAAGGTGATATTTTTCGGAAATTTCATAAGCTAGGAAAGGCATCTCGTAAGCTTCCTGCTGGTTAGATGGTTCCAGGGCAGGCATCAGTGCAAATTTAGCATAAAAGCGTGAATCCTGTTCATTCTGAGAAGAGTGCATGGATGGATCATCTGCCACTGCCACGATAACACCACCATTGGCTCCAGTAAGGGCAGAATTCATATACGGGTCTGCAGCAACATTCAAGCCTACATGTTTCATTGTAGCGATAACTCTCTTGCCTGCATAAGACATACCGAGTGCTTCTTCCATAGCAGTTTTTTCATTTGCCGACCAAGTTAAATGAACATTGCGCTCGATAGCTTCCCGATTGCGCTGGATGTATTCCACAATTTCTGTGGAAGGAGTTCCAGGATAGCCGTAAGCACCGGATAAACCAGCATCCAGAGCACCTTGAGCAATCGCTTCATCACCCAAAAGCATTAACTTCTTCATAAATCGCTCCTTATACATTCTTATCTGTTTTTGGATTCCAACTATCAAACTATGCAAATTCTTACAAGCTTTTTATTTGACACATTGATTGTTGTATCAAAACTTGAAGTAGAATGAAGTATTAAACCCGTAAAGGGGTGAAGATGGGAAAAAATCAGAATTTTCTGGAAAAATTTGAAGAATTTGTGAATCGGTACAAACTATTTAAAAGCGGTGAGAAGATCCTGGTCGGTTTCTCCGGAGGTACCGACTCTACAGCCCTATTGCAGGCACTTTGGCACCTGAAATTTCAATATGGTTTTTCACTTTTGGCAGCTCATGTGAACTATAATCTTCGTGGAAAGGATTCTCAAGAAGATGAGGAACATGTGAAAGAATTCTGTTTCCAAAGAAATATTTCTCTCGTAATTAAAAACGTGAAACTCGATTCTAAATCCAACCTGGAAAATAAAGCTCGTGAGATCCGGTTCAAATATTTCAAAAAGCTGACAAAACTTTATAATGTTCAAAAAGTAGCACTGGGACACAATCGTGAGGATCAGGCAGAAACTTTGATCCACAGACTTTTCAGGGGTTCGGGATACACAGGCATGAAAGGGATAATTCCAAAATCCGGCATAATAATCCATCCACTGATCAGTTTTTCCCGCCAGGAAATATTAGATTTTCTAAACAACGAAGAACTTACCTGGAGAGATGATCAATCAAATCAAGAAAACGTATTCACTCGCAATAAAATACGCAACCACATGCTACCCTGGATCAAGGAAAACATCAACCCGAAAATCGTAAATAAACTATATCACACTGCCGAGATATTTTCCGATACAGATGAGATAATGCAGGAATTATCTAAACGCAGGCTGCTGAAAGCACAGATAAAACACACAAAGAATGAGTATCGCTTTTCGCTTAATGTTATTCGTAAAACCAAACCTGTTCTCAGGTTCTATATTTATAAAGAAATATACAAAAAATTGAATGGTGATGAAAAGGATTTCTATCACAGCAATTTTAAAGAAATTGAAGCTATACTCGATTCGCATGGCAGTAAAAAAATACACTTACCGCACAATGTGTATATGCTGAAAGAGTACAATGAGCTTATCTTTACAAACCGTGATGATGATGAAGGATTTGATGTGAACAATTCAAAGGAGATCACTTCATTGCGTAATAGACTAACTTTTGAAGATAATCGCATCATCATGAAAAAGCTGAAAATACTTCCACAAAAAAGATATCTTTATGAAGATAAATTCACAACTTATATTGACCTGGATAAAACATCTTTCCCACTTTTGATAAGGCACCGCCAGCCGGGTGATAAATTCTACCCTCTGGGTATGGATCATCCCAAGAAATTAAAGGATTTTTTCATTGACGAAAAAGTACCGAAATTCGAGAGGGATAAGGTTCTTTTATTCTGTGATAAAGAAAATATCATTTGGGTTGCAGGGCATAGGACAGATAATAGAATAATCACTTCGGAAGATTCCGGGAACATCCTGATGATTAGGATCGAAAAGATGACCAGGAAAAAAGCCCGGGCTGCTGAAAGAATTAAAAAAGAATAAAATTATGAATTAATGATTTTTTAAGGGAGATTAAAAGTAAATATGAAAAACGATCTGGCAAGAATCCTTATAGATGAAGCAACACTTCAGAAACGGGTGAAAGAGCTGGGAGATCAGATATCTCAAGATTACAAAAACGAAACCCCGGTTATGATCTGCATTCTGAAAGGCGGCGTACTTTTTCTTACAGACCTCATCAAGAATATTTCCATTCCAGTGGAACTTGATTTTATGGCACTATCAAGTTACGGAGATACCACAAAATCTTCCGGAGTGGTAAAAATTAAAAAAGACATCGATGCAGATATTAGTGACCGACATGTAATTATTGTAGAAGATATTGTAGATAGTGGTCTTACGTTGCAGTATATGAATGACTATTTTAAGCAGCATAAACCTGCTTCTACAAAAATTTGTGCTCTATTGGACAAACCAAAAGCTCATAAGACAGATATTCACATAGATTACTTAGGCTTTGAAGTAGGAAACGAATTTGTGGTGGGTTACGGATTGGATTATGCCCAGAAATACCGTAATTTACCTTATATTGGAATATTAAAAGAGGAGATATATATTTAATGCAACAAAATAAAAGAAATAATCAGGATCCTAAAAAACAATCCAATGTCCCAAAATTACCGAAAATGAAAAAATCACAAACGATCACGTTCTGGATAGTACTGTTGTTATTTATTGTTGTTGTTTTCCAAATGTCCCGTATGAACAGCACTAAAGATAACAATATTACTTATTCTCAGTTTGAAGATTTTTATAAGAACAAAATGGTGAGAAGCATTCAGATAAACGATCGGGAAGTAACATTGCTTCTGGAAGACGGACAAAAATTGTTTGTTTATCTTCCGTTCGATCCGGACGCCAATTTCGTAAAAGAGCTCTCTTCACAGGGAATAAATGTAAATTCACAAAAGCCTTCCAAGATGTTGGGAATATTACTTTCCTGGTTTCCGTTCCTTATTTTTATCGGAATCTGGATATTCTTGATGCGAGGTATGCGTGGTGGTGCCGGTCAGGCATTCAGTTTTGGTAAAAGCAGGGCAAAACTTGCTTCCAGTGGCAAAACAAAAGTAACTTTTAAGGATGTGGCTGGTGTGAACGAAGCTAAAGAAGAACTGGAAGAGATCGTGGAATTTTTGAAAGCACCAAAGAAATTCCAGCGTCTTGGCGGCAGGATACCCCGCGGGGTACTTCTTCTGGGAAGACCGGGAACCGGTAAAACGCTCCTGGCAAAAGCAGTTGCCGGTGAAGCTCAAGTTCCTTTCTACAGTATCAGTGGTTCCGATTTCGTAGAAATGTTCGTGGGTGTGGGTGCATCACGTGTGCGGGATATGTTTGTCGAAGCCAAAAAGAATGCACCGTGTATTGCTTTTATCGACGAAATAGATGCCGTGGGACGTCATCGCGGCTCAGGTTTGGGTGGTGGTCACGATGAACGTGAACAGACCCTGAACCAGTTACTGGTAGAAATGGACGGATTCGATCCTAACGATTCAGTTATTATTATTGCAGCCACAAATCGTCCGGATGTTCTCGATCCGGCACTATTGCGTCCCGGCAGGTTCGACCGCCAGATAATTGTAGACTTGCCAGATATTAAAGGCAGAGAAGGTATTCTGGGTGTTCATACACGCAAACTTCCTATCGCCAAAGAGGTAAACCTCGGCATTATTGCACGAATTACTCCCGGTTTCAGCGGAGCCGATCTAGCAAACCTGGTTAACGAAGCAGCTCTCCTGGCAGCCAGTAAAAACAAGAAAAAAATTGAAATGGATGACTTTGAAGAAGCAAAAGATAAGGTAACACTTGGTAAAGCCAGAAAAAGCAAGGTCATTACCGAAGAAGACAAAAAGATCACTGCTGTTCACGAAGTAGGTCACGTGCTTTGCTCTCTATTCCTGGAAAAAGTAGAACCAATCCACAAAGTCACAATTATTCCACGTGGTTTCACAGGTGGAGCAACACACTTCCTGCAAACGGAAAAATCATATTATTCACGAAGTTATATGGAAGAGAGCATTGTAGGATTGATGGGTGGACGTTCGGCAGAAGAGATAATATTTGAAGAGATCTCCACCGGAGCATCCAACGACATCCAGAGAGCTACAGATCTGGCAAAACAAATGGTGTGCAATTGGGGCATGAGTGATAAGATCGGTCCAATGACCGTAGCTAAGAAAGAAAGCCAGATATTTCTGGGCAGAGATATTTCACAGCATGAGAATATCAGCGAAGAAACTGCCCGGCTCATCGATTCTGAGATACGGAACATAATATTCACAGCACACAAAAAATCGCTGGAAATATTGGCAAATAAACGAAAACTTTTAGAAGAAATGGCAGAGGAATTACTTGAGAAGGAAACCTTGGATACTGATGAGATATTCGGTCTGGCTAAGAAATCGGTAGGCAAAAACGAACAGGAATTCCTGAAAAAGAAATTTGCCAGGATCCAGGACATCAAGAAGGATATTTCCAAAGCTGCAAAAAAAGCTAAAACCAAGAAAAAAGCAAAACCTCAAACAAAACCGGAAGCAGTTAAAACAGATATTCCAAAAGAAAAAAAATCCGTTCCCGAAAAAAAAGTTAAAGAAAAAAAAGGAAATTGAGAAATAAATTATTTTCTTTTAAGGAAGTAGATATGAACCAGATGCACGGAACAACTATAATCGGTGTAAAACGAGATGGTAAAGTGGCTGTGGGTGGTGATGGACAGGTCACCATGGGTAATACGGTGATCAAAGCTACAGCACAAAAAATCAGAAGATTATTTGATGGTAAAGTGATCGCTGGGTTCGCTGGAGCAACTGCCGATGCCTTCACACTATTTGAAAAATTTGAAGGTAAATTAAAGGAATACAAGGGTAACCTGAAGCGAGCTGCCGTGGAATTAGCAAAAGAATGGCGTTCCGATAAGATCCTGCGCCGGCTGGAAGCAATGATCATTGTTGCAGATGCAAACTCGCTACTAATTATTTCCGGTACGGGTGACGTATTGGAACCCGATGAAGGAGTTGTGGGAATAGGTTCGGGCGGAAGTTATGCCGTGGCTGCTGCCAAAGCATTACTTCATGAATCTAAACTTTCGGCAAAAGAGATCGTGGAAAGATCACTTAAAATAGCAGCCGAGATCTGTATTTATACTAATGACCAAATTTCTATCGAGGAATTATAATGAAAAGATTTACACCAATAAAAATAGTTGAAGAACTGGATAAATACATAATCGGGCAGGATAAAGCTAAACGTGCTGTAGCTATTGCTTTGCGAAATAGATGGCGTCGCCAGCAGGTAAAAGGTGAACTTCAACATGAGATCATGCCTAACAATATCATTCTTATCGGACCTACCGGAGTGGGTAAAACCGAAATCGCCCGTCGACTTTCCAAGCTGGCAAATGCACCCTTTATCAAAGTAGAAGCATCAAAATTCACTGAAGTGGGTTATGTGGGGCGTGATGTGGAATCGATGGTACGTGAACTTATGAATATTGCCTTGAA
>CBFDCX010000061.1:0-9213 GCA_965603415.1 uncultured bacterium | reverse complement strand
TCCGGAAAACAAATTTGCATTTAATCATGTGTCAATCATTCGAGATCACCATGGTGGTGGTTTTGGGAACATGGGTTATGAAGCATTTCACGATAGTTTGTGCTTTTATGAGACTGTTGCCGATTTTAATGGGCATCATCACGATTACTACAGACATGATCTGGATGGAATTTATTATTTTACTACTGCAGGTGCAGGAGGTGAAACTGGAGGAATTTTTTATCCTCCTCTATCGTATGATAGCCATCACTGGTTACTTGTTACTGTTGATGAGCTAAATAACATATCTTTGGAGATGTATTTTTATGAAGGTGGACATAATACTACTGCTTCATTATATGATTTCCAGATTCAACCTGTGCAGATACCACCTACAATTTTCATTAATGAATTCATGGCAAGTAATGCTGAGACTATATCCGACCCTCAGGGTGATTATGATGACTGGATAGAAATTTATAACGGAGATATTAATCCTGTAAATATTGGAGGAATGTACATTACTGATGATTTATTAGATCCGGCAAAATGGGAAATTCCTGATACTCAACCTGATTCCACAACGATCCAGCCTGGAGAGTTTTTACTTCTCTGGGCTGATGAAGATATAGAAGATGGTGTACTTCATCTGGATATTAAATTATCTGTAAATGGAGAAGAAATCGGTTTATATACAGATGATTTAACATCAATAATTGATTCTGTCGTTTTCGGAGAACAAACTATTGATATTTCATTCGGAAGACAACCAGATGGAAGTAACAACTGGTATCAAATGAATCCAACTCCTGGTTATTCGAATAATCTGATTACATTAGAAGCAGATTTCAGTGCTGATCCCCTAATCGGTACAGTTCCATTGGAAGTACAATTCACTGACACTTCTATTGGAAATATAACAAGTTGGGAATGGGATTTTGATAATGATGGAAATATTGATAGTATAGATGAAAACCCGACATATACTTATACAGAAATTGGAATATACACTGTCTCTTTAACTGTATCGGATGGATCAAATAGAGATAGTGAAGTGAAAATTGATTACATTGCAGTAACTGGTACTGGTACTGAAAACAATCTTCCATCTAATTTCACGGAACTTTATCGAAATCACCCCAACCCTTTCAATCCAACAACCAATATCCAATTTGATATTAAAGATAATGAAATAGGTGTCTTAACTATTTTCAACATAAGGGGACAGATAATGGTGTCTCAAAGTTTTTATTCTGGAAGACATGATTTTGTATGGGATGCAACTAATTGCAGCTCAGGGATTTATTTGTGCAAATTAGAAACAGAGAGTTTCACTGAAACTATAAAGATGTTGCTTCTGAAATAAAAACCTTTAAATATAAAAAAAAGGGCAGAAATTAATCTGCCCTTTTTTCTTTTTACGTCTTACGTTTTAAAATCTTTCAACACATCCATCAGGGTGGGATGTCCGATCTCCTGCAGTTCATATTTCACCTGCACAGCAGGTTTATTTATTTTCACTATCCTTCTCAGATCGATGGGCGTAGCAATCAGAACAACATCACATTCGGTCTTGTTGATAGTTGTTTCCAGGTCTTTGATCTGCTTTTCTCCATATCCCATGGCAGGAAGAAGAATTCCAATCTCAGGGTATTTTTCAAATGTTTCTGAGATAGAACCTACAGCATAAGGACGGGGATCAACCAGGTCGGCAGCGCCAAATTTTTCGGCAGCAACCACACCGGCACCGTATTTCATTTCACCGTGGGTAAGAGTTGGTCCATCTTCCACAACCAGTACATTTGCATCTTTAATTATATCGGGATTATCCACTGAAAGCGGAGATGCTCCATCGATCACGATAGCGTCGGGATTTAGTTCTCTTATGTTATCACGCACAATCTGGATTCCTTCCGGATCGGCAGAATCAATCTTATTAATTACAACCACATCTGCCATCAGCAGGTTGGTTTCACCAGGATAATAGGTTCTTTCATGATCTGGTCTGTGCGGATCAACCACCACGATGTTGAGTTCTTTATCAGAAGTATAGAATGGAGTATCGTTATTTCCACCATCCCACACAATTACATTTGCTTCTTTTTCTGCTTCGCGTACAATAGCTTCGTAATCTACACCGGCATAAATTATACTGCCCATCATGATATGCGGTTCGTATTCTTCCATCTCTTCAATCGTGCAGTTGTGTCTCTTTAGATCTGCCAGTTCAGCAAATCTTTGAACCTTCTGTTTTACAAGATCGCCATAAGGCATGGGATGACGGATGGAAGCCACTTTCAAACCTTTGGCTTTGAGTTCTTCCACCACCTTACGAGTTGTCTGGCTTTTGCCACAACCTGTTCTGGTTGCGCAAATTGTTACCAGGGGTTTAGTTGTTTTCACGCGTGAATTAGCAAGACCCATAAGTTTGAAATCGGCACCTGCAGCGTTCACATATGAACAGATATTCATAACTCTTTCGTGTGGAACATCGCTATAAGCAAAAACAACTTCGTCAACATCATGTTTTTCGATAAGATCGATGATCTCTTCTTCTGCATGAATGGGGATACCGTTCGGATAGAGTTTCCCAGCTAATTCTGCCGGGTATTTTCTTCCATCGATATCGGGAATTTGCGTAGCTGTGAAGGCAATTACATCGTAATTTTCATTATCACGGAAGTATAAGTTAAAGTTGTGAAAATCACGTCCTGCAGCACCCATAATGATGACTTTTTTCTTCATGTTCTTCTCCTTGTTTTTTGAATTTCAATCACAGCCAACCTTTAAAATAGGGCTTTATAGTCAAGAAATTTCATAATAGAAGATATTAATATCCAGATTAATGAATTTAATATTATTTTTCTTTTTTCTTTACGGTTTTTGCTTATATTATTTTTCGGTATCAAATTAAATTAATTGGAGGAATAAAATGTTGGATAAAGTAAAAGTTCAGGAAGTTCTGGATAAGGTGCGTCCTGCTCTTCAAGCAGATGGCGGAGATTGTGAACTGGTAAACATTCGCGAAGATGGTGTAGTGGAAGTAAGACTTCAAGGTGCTTGTGGTAACTGTCCCATGGCTACGCTCACGCTTAAAGCAGGAATCGAAAGAGTCCTCAAAGAAGAGCTTCCGGAAGTGAAAGAAGTTATTTCTGTCTAATTTAAAAATTCTATAATTTATTTGTACGCTCCCGAAATTATATCGGGAGCGTTTTTTTATTGACGTGCAAACTAATGGAAAATATTAAGTATATAATTTTTTAAAAAAGAGGGAAAAATGAAACATATGGATTATAAGAATATTCCTTTGGAAGAAGTAACAATGGAAGGGGCAAAAAAGACCAAGATTCGTAGAATGGTAACTCAGAAGGACGGTGCTCCCAATTTCGCCATGCGCATGTTCGAAGTTGAACCCGGTGGATTCACTCCCTATCATTCGCATAGTTGGGAACATGAAAATTTCATCGTGGAAGGTGAAGGCGTTCTTACCACCGAAGATGGTGAAGTACCATTTAAAGCAGGTGATATTCTTTATGTGGAACCCAATTTCACACACAATTATAAAAATACCGGTGATAAAGTTCTCAAATTTCTTTGTATTATTCCTCATGATAAACATAAAAAAGAAAAAAAAGAAACAGTAAACCCCTTTGCATCTGGAGTAGCAACTAATTGTTAATTTATAAAATAATAAAGAATAAGGAGAATTAATGGACAAGAAATTTTTTAAAGACCTGGTACTGGCTCCCAGCCCATCCGGTTTTGAACAGCCGGCACAGGAAGTATACCGGAATTATGTAAAAGAATATGCTGACGAAGTAAAAACAGACGTTCATGGTAATGTAATAGCTATGAAGAAAGGTACTGGAAAACTTCGTTTCATGGTGGTCGGTCATGCCGATGAGATCGGTTTGATGGTGCATTATATAGACGATAACGGCTTCATTCGTTTTAAAGCTGTAGGTGGTGTGGATACCAATCTTCTGCCCGGATTGCGTATAAATATTTACCACGGTAAGAAAGTTGTTCGTGGTGTTATCGGCAGAAAACCTATTCATCTTCTTAAACAAGATGAACGAACGAAAGCTCCCAAATTGGAAGACCTCTGGATCGACATTGGAGCAAAAGATAAAAAAGCAGCAGAAAAAAAAGTTACAATTGGTGATATTGCAACTTTTTCACCCGGTATGGAAATGCTGAGTAGTGATCTGGTAACTACCAAAGCTACAGATAATAAAGCTGGAGTTTATGTAGCAGCTGCTGTTCTAAAAGAACTGGCAAGTGAAAAAGTATCTCCAAATGTTTATGCAGCATCTTCTGTACAGGAAGAGATCGGATTGCGTGGTGCAAAAACCAGCGCTTTTGGAATTGATCCTCATGTGGGCATTGCCATCGATGTTACTCATGCCACCGATTATCCCGGTATGAATAAGGACTTGCTGGGTGAACGTACTTTAGGAAAGGGACCGGTTGTGGTGGTTGGTGCGAATATTAATCCCAAAGTTTTTCAACTTCTCAAAGAAGCAGCCGAAAAAGCAAAAGTTACCTACCAGGTAGAAGCTGCTCCCCGTGGTACCGGTACCGATGCAAACGCTATCCAGACAACACGCTCCGGTGTTGCGGCAGGTCTTATCAGTATTCCCAATAGATACATGCATACTCCAAATGAGATCATTTCTTTCAAAGACCTGGATGGTGCTGTTAAGATCATTGCAGAATTTGTACGTATGATCGATGATAAAACGGATTTCATTCCCAGAGCATAATCGAAAAAAATACTATTAGGTAGAGATAATTTTATCTCTACCTTTTATTTATAAATTGTAATTAAACTTTATATTGAAGGGGACTTATGATAGTTGCACAAAACCTGACTAAAGTATTTATCCAGAAAGATGGGGAAGAGCTCTATGCAGTAAACGATCTTTCCTTCACTACTGATAAGGGTGAGATAGTTGTTCTATTGGGCGTGAATGGAGCAGGAAAGACCACCTGTATGAGAATGCTTTCCACAGTTTTACAACCTACTTCAGGCACGGCAACCCTGGAAGGGTTCGATCTAAAAAATGATCCACAGAAAGTGAGAGCAAATCTCGGTTTCCTATCCGGTGATACGGGTTTGTACAGCCGCTTAACAGCGCGAGAGGTTATTACATATTTCGGTAGACTTTATGATGTGGAAGATACAAAGATCAAATCCCGCATTATAGAACTGGCAGATCTGCTTGATATGCACGATTTCCTGGATAAGAAGATCGATCTTCTTTCTACTGGTATGAAACAAAAAGTTTCCATTGCCCGTTCCATCATTCACGATCCACCCGTGATGATATTTGACGAACCTACAGCAGGTCTGGATATTCTTACTGCAAAGAATATTGTCTCTTTTATTCACAAGTGTAAAACGGATGGGAAATGTGTTCTTTTTTCCACCCACATTATGCGGGAAGCAGAACGTATTGCCGACCGAATAGTAATGATCCATGAGGGAAAAATATTAGCCGAAGGAAGCTGGGATGAGTTCAAACAGGAAACAAGCATGCACGATCTGGATGATATTTTCATACATTTTGTAAACAAAACCAGGGAGGCTGACAATGAACCTCAATAAGATCTTCATTATTTATAAAAAAGAACTCCTGGATCTGATGCGTGACAGAAGAACAGTAATAACTTCCCTTATTCTGCCGATCGTTCTTTATCCACTTCTAATGATAGGCTTTTCTTCGATGATGTCACGTCAGGAATTGAAACTGGAACAACAGGAAATGGTTATTTATGTGAACGATAACGTACAAAATGTTTCTTCAGTAAGTATTGATGATGAATTGAATAAAGTGGAAAATTTTCAGATCATGGAAGAAGTTATGATTTTCGAAAGATCAACTTTCCTGGATCTTCTGGAAGAAAACTCCATTCAAGCTCTGATAGATATTCAGGACAGTATTTCCACTTCCGGTTTCCAAGTACTTAATGTCTCAGTTTATTATAATCGCTCAAACGAAAAAAGTTCTTTAGCACATGAAAAAATTGTAGATAAAATTAAAGATTTAGAACAGCAATTGGTTGGAGAAAGACTGAGTAAGATCAATATTAATATAGAGATACTAAATGCGGTGGAGATCAAAAATGAGAACATAGCTCCACCTGAAAAAATGATGGGTTTTGCGCTTGGTAAATTCCTGCCCTATTTGTTAATAATCCTTACTATAAGCGGTGCCTCTGTTATTGCTTCAGATCTGGTAGCTGGTGAAAAGGAACGTGGTACATTGGAAACCATTTTAGTAAGCGCAGCACGTAGAAATGAACTTGTAATGGGAAAGTATCTCACCATCATTACAATGTCTATAGTAACTGTACTTTTAAATCTGTTCAGTATGTACATTTCTTTTTCTCATATTTTCAAACAGGCAGGACAAGCAGTGGATGGTTTGCAATTACCTTTGGGAAATTTTGCTTTGATCCTGTTGATAATGCTTCCGCTCATAACGCTGTTTTCTGCTATTTTACTTTCAATTTCCACATATTCCCGCAATATCAAAGAAGCCCAAAGTTACCAGATGCCGCTTATTTTTGGTTCTATCATGCTTTCCATGGTAAGTTTCTTACCGGGTTTTGAACTGAATCTGGGTTTTGCACTGATCCCAATTGTAAATTTCTCACTTTTAATAAGAGACATTATGCTCAGCAGTTATAATCTGATATATTTATTCATTGTAGTTGGCTCGACATTGGTTCTGGATATTATCATGGTTTCATTATCTATCAGGCTTTTTAATAATGAAACAGTGCTTTTTAGAACCACAGAAGAAAAATCACTCAAATTCTGGGGAAAGCAAAAAAAAGATATCTTCTCAACTCAGTTTGTTGTCATTTTCTTCTTTGTTATACTTCTGGTCTTATATTATATTGGTGGGAGCTGGCAGGCAAAGGATTTGATGAACGGTCTTATTAAAACCGAATTACTCATCATTCTTCTACCTGTTATTTTACTTCTCAGAATTTCCAGATCCGATATTAAAAAGAGTTTGAGATTAAATACTGTAAAACCTGTGAACTTTCTTTTAGTGATTCTGGCTGCAATACCGGTAATCATTTTAGCTGCAATTTTAGGTCAGCTTATCAATCTGATCTTTCCAATCTCTGAATCTTATATGGAAGCAATGAAGAATCTGGTTACAGTGCAGGAAAGAGGTATCTGGTTCAGTGTTTTAGTTATTGGTATTCTTCCAGGGATATGTGAAGAGACAATGTTCCGGGGTTATATAATCAATGCCTTCCGTAAAAAAGGTTTCTGGTCTGCGATAGTAATAGCAGCCATTTTATTCGGTATCTTCCATCTGGATCTTTTCCGATTGTTGCCCGTAATCCTGCTGGGTATCTGGATGGGATTTCTAACTTTGAAAGCGAATAGTCTTTACATTGCAATATTTGCACATGCACTTAATAACAGTTTGGCAATTGTCTTTGTAAATTACAGTGATAAAATGCCTTTCCTGGAGAAATTGATCTCAGAAGATAATATACCCTTCTGGTATGCAATTCCAGCCTTCCTGATACTATATGCCATATTCGCAGGCATTAAGAAGGTGAATGAAGAAATAGTTTTCGAAGCAAAATAAGTTTGGAGGAAATATGTGCGGAATAGTTGGTTATATAGGCAAGAGAAACGCTACTCCGATAATAGTTGAAGGCATTAAACGACTGGAATACAGGGGATACGACAGTTCAGGCATCGCTATCTTAGATAAGAAAAGACAGTTGAAGATATTTAAAAAATCGGGAAAGATCACAGAATTGGAACGTTCACTTCCAGCTCCCGATGAAACTTATGGAACCATTGGCATAGCACACACCCGCTGGGCAACACATGGTGAACCTACAACCGTTAATGCTCATCCGCATACTGGATGTTTTGGAAAAATCGCTGTTGTGCATAATGGAATTATTGAAAATCATAAGATATTACAGAAAAAACTGGAAAGCGAAGGACATAAGTTTTTCAGTGAGACCGATACTGAAGTGTTAGCACATTTGATCGAACACTTCCTGGCAAAAGGAAATGAATTCAGCCTGGCAGTTCGTGAAGCTCTTCAATTGGTGGAAGGCACTTTTGGAATTGCTGTAATAAACAACGAAGAACCAAATAAAATAATAGCAGCCCGCAGAGGTAGTCCGCTTATACTGGGCATTGGCAAGGATGAATTCTTTGTAACTTCCGATGTCGGCGCAATAATAATCCACACCAAAAGAGTTATCTATTTGGAAGATAATGAGATCGTTGTTATCAATCATGAGAATTTTGAAATCACAACACTTGATAATAAATATGTGGAAGCAAAGGTATCTGAAGTAGATTGGGATGTTTCTTCTATTGATAAAGGTGAATATAAACATTTTATGTTAAAAGAGATATTCGAGCAGCCTACGTCTGTTGGGAATGCTTTTCGAGGTAGATTAATGGAGAAGCTTTCAACCGTTCGTCTGGGTGGTTTAAATATGAGCGGGGAAGAACTGCGAAACATAAAAAAGATACAGATAATTGCCTGTGGAACTTCCTGGCATGCCGGTCTTATTGGTAAATATGTTATAGAGAATACTGCCCGTTTACCGGTGGAAGTAGAATATGCCAGTGAATATCGCTATCGCAATCCCATCATCTCTAAAGATACGTTGGTTATTTCCATCAGTCAGTCGGGTGAAACAGCAGACACATTGGCAGCATTACGAGAAGCCAAATCAAAAGGTGCACGCATTCTGGGTATCACAAATACTGTAGGCAGCACTATTGCCAGGGAGACCGATGGTGGAGTTTATATACATGCCGGAGCAGAAATTGGAGTTGCATCCACAAAAGCTTTTACCTCACAGATCACAATTTTAATGATGATGGGAGTACTTTTGGGACGTGTGAGAAATCTTCCACCAACCTTTGGAAGCTCTTTCATCAAAGAACTCAAGCTCATTCCTCAAAAGATACAGTATATACTGAATAATAATGATAAAATAAAAAAAATAGCAGAGACAATCAAAAACTCTAAAAATGCATTATACTTGGGTAGAGGTGCCAATTATCCGGTAGCTCTGGAAGGTGCGCTTAAATTGAAAGAGATCTCCTATATTCATGCTGAAGGTTATCCTGCTGCCGAAATGAAACATGGTCCTATTGCGCTTATTGATGAGAATATGCCTGTAATTGCTATTGCTCCCGATGATGCTATCTATGAAAAGATC
>CBFDCX010000060.1:0-9310 GCA_965603415.1 uncultured bacterium | reverse complement strand
AGGAAGGGGAAACACTGGCAAATGCCCTCATCGATGAAGGTATCGAAAATGCCACGGTGTATAAATTCGTTAACAAAATGGATTCCATATACAATCTCAGACGTGCTCACCCGGCAGACAGCTTTGTGGTGAGACTTGATACTCTGGATGTAATGCATGAATTAATTTATATTCCCGACAAGATCTACACCTATCGCGTTATTCGCGATACTGCTGATGTTTTCTTCACTCAAATTGATACTCTAAAACTAGTAAAGGAGATAGATACTTTCGAGGGGGTAATGGAATCTTCACTCTGGACCGCTGTTATAGATGGCGGAGAAGGACCAGCCCTGGCAGTTATGATGAGTCAAATATTCCAATGGGATATCGATTTCTTTATCGATCCCCAAAAGGGTGATACTTTCAAATTAGCTTTTGAGCAGTATAAAACTGAAAATGGAGAATTTATTAAATACGGCGAAATCCTGGTAGCTCAATATACCAGCCGGAACTATAATAATATCGCCTATCGTTATACCAATAAAAAAGACATTTCCAAATATTATGACGAAAATGGAAAATCATTTCAGAAAGCCTTCCTGAAATCACCATTAAATTACAAACGGATCTCTTCATATTTTGGAATGAGAAGGCACCCCATCACAAGAAAATCGTGGATGCATAATGGAGTAGATTATGCTGCCGCTTATGGAACACCTGTGGAAGCCTCTGCAAACGGCACCATTATTCATAGAGGTTGGAAGGGAGGACACCCCTCTGTAAACGGCAGAACCGGTGGATATGGCAAAACGATAATAGTTCGTCATGCAAACGGATACAAAACCCTCTATGGTCATCTGAGCAGTTATGGAAAATACAAAGTAGGGCATAAAGTAAAACAACATGATATTGTAGGTTATGTGGGATCGACAGGTCTTTCAACCGGGAATCATCTGCATTATACGATCTATCATTATGGAAAGGCTATCAATCCATTGAGACTGAAAAATGTATCCGGTCCACCAGTCCCCAAAGGTGAAATGGGGCTGTTTCAAATTCATGTAGATAGTTTAAGAACCTATCTTTCCAACCCGGATGTTTCCAGCCTTGAAATAGACAATTAAGCTACGTAAAATAAACAGGTTGACAATATTGGTTGTAACGAATGTTTTTGCTAAAAATTTTCTTAATTAGACGATAAAAAAAGTAAAGGAGATGTTTATGAAGTTAACCTTTGCCAGAACTGGGTTTTTCCTGTTTCTTCTGGCATTTAGCTTCTTACTCTTACCACAAACGACCCATGCAGCAGTTAACGAATCAGAGTATATCGTAGAGAATCTATCCACTGATGATATACCTGGTGATGATGGGTCTGGGCTGGTGATCAGTTGGAAGCCATTGCCACAAGAGAGGAGAATCATCGAGTACCGCATTTACCGTGGTATTACACCTGATTCTCTGTTTTTTATAGGAAAGATAGATGTAAATGTGAAGACTGGTGTTATGGGTGATGTGATGTATTACTACGACACCGATTTCAATTATTTCCTGGACACGCAAGCCAAGGGGAAATTGAAAAAAGAAAAAGGACAGAAAAAAGACGGTTCATTGTATCGCAGATATCCTCGCGATGTTAGTATTGTAGGTCCACAACTTGAACATTATGATATTCTGGGTGTAATTCCTGAAAAAGATTATTATTACCACAACGAGAAAGTAGAGGTTGCAACTGAAACCGATACAACCGTTTATGCTGGTCTTAAATTACACGAATTCTCTGGCATGTACAAGAAACTAATTCCCGACCATGAATATTACTATTCTATTGTAGCAGTAAGTGAATCACGGTACTATTACCCGCATGCTGAACCTGCCATAGGGATCCCTCGAGAGAATGCTCCTGAAAAAACTGACAGATTCTTTGCTGTTTTTGTGGAAGACGTCCCAAGATTGCAGTTTGAATGGAAATTGGCAATCTTTGCTGATGACCATTTAGATCACAATGTTTATATGCTTCACAAAAAAGACCTTGGTAAATTTAACAAATACGTGAATGAACAGATTAAAAAAGATTTGAATGACATCGCTGTGAAAGAAGATTCTACTCTGGCGGTTTATATACCTAAAAGCCTAAATCCAGCTAAGCTAGTCTTTGCCAGATACTGCGGCTATCCATACACTCCATCTCAGACAGCATCTGTTGATATTGCAGATGGCAAAATAGTGAATGAAGACAGAGACATTAATGTTAAGATAAATGTAGAAAACATGGAAGATTATCTTTTTGTATTTTCTTTTACGGACGTAGCAGGATATGAGACTTTTTCTGATGCTGTAAGCGTTAATTCTACTACAACCGACCAACTTCCAGCCGTACCTTCTTTCATGGTCATCGACCGTGAAAACGATAAAGGTGATTATAACAGGGTAATGTGGGGTAAGCCTGTTGTTTATCTTACAAATTCTACTTACTTGAATGAAAAGAAAACACATCTTCAGGTGAACTATGATTTCAAAACCAATAAAAATTTCAAAGTAAGAAATATCTTTTTTAAAGTTTTCGATGAAGAAGGAAAAGAAATTGCTTATATAAATGAATACTATCAAGATTTCAAAATTAAGATCAAACTTCCTGAAAATGGAAATGAGATGAATACCCTCTTCTTTGAGATGAGATTCAAATGTAATAATGATGTTGGAGAAGACTACGTTCTAACACAAATTCTGCAGTATGATGAACAAACCCAGTCACTGGCTCCTGGTGACCTGTATCTTGAAGATGAAAATGTAAATGAATGGGAATATTACATTTACAAACGTAATTACACAGATCAAGAATTCCGGCTTTCCAAGAAAGTAGCCGGAACGCAAAGAGAGGTTTTCGATAATATTCGTTATGGGAATGTTCACTTCAAACTCGTTAAGCATTTTGATGATGAGAAAAACCTCTTTCTTGTTGGACCTTCTTTTTTAGTGAGGAGGAATGATGACAAAAAAGAAATTATCTCCTCTAATCTTTATCCGGAAGAATTTGAAAAAACTATCATGCAATATGAAGATGAACTGGCAGAACACATAGCCAGTAAAGATACGCTGGAAACCGAAGATGAGATAAAGAATGCTGATGAAGCAATAGAGTCTTATTCAAAGCAGATCGAACTCATGAGAGAACATCCTATCCAAAAAGTTGCTGCTAGTTTCAATAATCCTAAAGAACGAATTAAGTTCCTCGATAAATCACGTCATTATGCCAAGAACAGTTTTGAATATAAGATAGTTAAAAGCAATGGCAAAGGATTTTTCTTGGAAACAAACATCTACATTAGAGAAGGTGTAGAACCGGTTAGCGATGAAAATATTTTCCTTACTTCATACACAGGAAATGGCATCGATCATTTTTTCCCCCGCTCCAACTGGTTTAATGTGGATATGATACCGGCTGTTATCGCTGCTTTGTTGTTTGGATCTCTTGTTTTTTTGTTAATTCAAAAAGCAAAAAAAGGACATGATTTGTTTATACGTCCTATTGCTGGTATCCAGGAGATCGATAATGCTATCGGTCGAGCTACCGAAATGGGTAAACCTATTCTCTTCGTTCCTGGTACTTCCGGTATTGGCGACGTAGCCACGCTGGCCGGTCTGGCAATTCTTGGTAAAGTGGCTAAGAAAGCCGCAGAATATGATACTAAAATATTAGTTCCTGTACGTGACTATCTGGTTCTTCCTGTAGCTCAGGAAATAGTAAAAGAAGCGCATTACGAAGCAGGAAGACCCGATACCTACGACAAAAGCAGTGTATTCTTCATCACCGTTACTCAGTTCGCATTCGTTGCGGGTGTAAATGGTATTATGGTTCGTGAGAAAACAGCAACTAATTTCTATATGGGAATGTTCTGGGCAGAAGCACTTCTGATGACAGAAACTGGTAGTTCTACCGGTGCTATTCAGATATCCGGTACAGATGCTGTTACCCAGATACCATTTTTTATAACAACCTGCGATTACACACTGATCGGTGAAGAACTGTATGCAGCTTCTGCTTACATGGCAAGAGAACCTCTACAATTGGGAACCTTGAAGGCAGTGGATTACCTGAAAGTGATCATTCTTTTCTTAATCATAACAGGAACGATACTTTCAACAACGCATTTAACATTTCTAATCAATGCGTTCCCAGAGAAATAGGAGGAAAAAATGAAACGACAAATACCACTGTTAATAGTAATTATACTCGGTTTTATATTTGTAGTTCATGTATTTGTACCGCATAAAGCATCAGCAGATTTTTATGACTGGTATCAAACATGGATCAAAGCAATTTCACCTTTTATGGTGTTGTTGGGTATTATGAGTTTGTTCATGGTTCATTCTACCAAGATCAAACGGAAAGTTCCTAACTGGCAATACAGTGTAGTCACCCTGGCTTCATTGATAGGAACAGGAGCTGTAGGTTTTATCTGGGGAACTCAGGCAGGTTCACCATTCATGTGGCTTTTTAAGAATGTGCAAATGCCTATGGGTGCCACGATGTTTTCATTGCTTGCTTTTTATATTGCTTCTGCAGCCTATAAAGCATTTCGTGCCCGTTCCACAGAGGCAACTGTGCTTCTTATAGCAGCTATCATTGTTATGCTGGGTCAAGTTCCTATCGGGATCAAGATATCCAAATTGATACCTGATGTATCACACTGGATATTAAACGTTCCCAACCTGGCTGCCAAAAGAGGTATTGCTATGGGTGTTGGTTTGGGTATGACAGCTACTTCTCTTAAAATATTGCTTGGAATTGAAAGGACATATATGGGAGGAGGTAAATAATATGGCATATAAAAAAATGAATTTCTTCGAAAAAATGCAAGCCCTGGATAGAAGATATATCTACCTGGTTGTAGCGCTTGCTATCATTATTCCTTTGCTGGTTCCATTTAATTCCAAAACATACGTTACCGAACCTACAGAGAATATTTACAAGAAGATCGATACATTCGCCGGCAGAAGTGACCGTGCAGTATTACTTTGCTTTGATCATGATGCGTCGACCATGGCAGAGCTTTTCCCCATGGAAGTTGCTATTTTACGTCACTGCTTTGAAAGAGATGTGCAGGTATTTACTATCTGTTTCATACCTGCTGCAAAACCATTGATGGATTATGCACTGCAAACAGCAAAAGAAGGTTATGAAGTACAGTCCGGTGTAGACTATGTAAACTTTGGTTTTCGTCCCTGGGCTATACGCATACCCATCATGCTGAAAATGGGAGATGACATCTCAGAAGCTGTGGAATACGATGATGAAGGACGTAAGCTGACTAATCTGCCAATTATGAAAGAGATCATGAATTACAACGAAATGAACCTTGTAGTCGACTTTGCAGGTTCTGCTGCAGTTTTAAGCTGGATTACTTATGCTCGTGCTAGATTTGGCGCTAACATAGCTGCCGGTGTTACTGCAGTTATGGCTGCTGATAATTATATCTATCTGCAAACAGGTCAGCTTATTGGTATGTTAGGCGGACTGAAAGGTGCTGCAGAATATGAAAAGCTGGTAGATGTTTTTGCCTGTCATATGGAACCTGATGAAAATGGAGTAATGCAGCCTGCACCAAAAGATTTCAGTAAAGAGATCATAAAAAACACCTGGATTAAGATGTCGGACATTAAAAACCGAATGCATAAAACAGCGCGAATTGGCATGAACGCTCAAACCGTGGCTCACCTGATGATCATTGTATTTATCATTCTGGGTAACATCGGGTATTTCATCAGTAAACGCAAAAAAAACAAGGTAAACTAGGAGGATATGATGTCATTTGAAATAATAAGCAATTTTATAGCAGCCTTCTTTACCCTGAGTATATTCTCTTTCCTGTACAAAGATAATCCGTTTTACAAGTTTGCGGAAGCTGTGTTCATTGGTGTTTCCATGGGATACGCCATTCCACTGGTTTATCAGGATGTATTTATTCCTTTTGTATACCGACCTATCTTTGTTGAATATAAATTTCTCATTCTCGTTCCTGCACTTATAGGTTCACTTTATGTCTTCCGTTTTTCAAAGAACCTTAGCTGGCTTTCCCGTTATCCCATAGCTTTTAGTATGGCTATAGTTGGTATGGGTGTGCCTCTCTCCATGCATTCTTATGTGCTGGTTCAGATGAGAAGTGCCATGCTGCCGGTGGATAATATTAATACAGCACTTATTTTCATTGGTACTATTACGATCCTGCTCTATTTTTTCTTTTCCAAGGAACACAAAGGAGTATATGGTAAAGTTACTAATATTGGAATCTGGTTCATGATGGTAGGATTCGGGGCGTCATTCGGCTACACAGTGATGGCTCGTATTTCGCTGCTTATCGGTCGAATCCAGTTCCTGCTGGGTGACTGGTTAGGATTGATGAAATAAGAGAGTAAAGAAGATAAAAATATAAGCCCTGAGCAATCAGGGCTTTTTTTACATTTTCTCTAAAATGTCTGCGAGTTGTTTAGTTTGGTTTATTTTACTGTATTTTTCTATTTCTCTGGAAGGTGAAAAAGCTTTTCCCTCTTTCCATTCTTTATATTTAGTTTCAATAAAATTTGCAATATCATCCACATTGTCATAATCGAACATCTTTCCACATTTAGTCTCTTTAAGGATTTTAGCTGCGTCACCGTCTTCAGGACCAATTCCCAGAATTTCAATACCGGAACCAAGGTATTCAAAAATTTTTCCTGGGAAAACACCTTTTTTGCTTTTAATCTTGTTTACAACAACCAAAAGAAGATTAGAATTTATTAAGTATTCTAACATTTTTTTATGTGGTATATATGAGTAAATATTTAAAATATTATATTTATCATTAGATATTAAAACATCTTTTACAGATTGATGAATATTACCCCAAAAATTTATTCTGATGCTTCGATTATTTTTCTCTTCAAATATCTTATTTACAGACTTTAAGACTGATAATGGATTTCTTTCAATTGAAATTATTCCAAAGTAATTTATTTCAAACTTATCCAAATTGTTAACTTTTTTTAATATTTTAAAATCATCATGGTCATATCCATTAGGCAAGAAATATGTTTTTACTGATTTTTTAAAATTCTTGATAATTAGCGGATTGGAATAGATAAATCTATTACATGAATCATATACTTTCTTTTCATATCTTTCATCAATTATTTGTGTTATTTTCCACCTATTATACTCATCCAGGTAATCGATCTTTGTCCAGGGATCGCGGAAATCAGCTATCCATTTGATATTACATTTTTTCTTCAGCTTTAATCCAACCAGATGAGTGGAATGTGGAGGACCGGAAGTAACAACTGCATCATATTTATTTGTTAACAACTCTTTGGATGCAGCCCTGTAAGCATATTTATTCCATACTTTTCTGGCATCCGGTACTACCAGGTTCAACCTGAACCAGAGAGATAGTTTTTTAAATAGCGAATCATTTTTCGCAGCTTCCAGGCTGCCGTAAGGAACATCAGAATTCTTGCCGTTTATTTTTTTGAACCATTTTCCAAAATTCGGTGTTTTTGTTCGAATAACCTTGATCCCAGCCGGAACTTCCTTGCAAAGAGATTCATCGATAGCCGGATAATCACCATCTGTGGTAGTAATAACAGTAGGCTGCCAGCCAAACTGTGGAAGATACTTTACGAACTTAAGCCAGCGCTGCACACCAGCCCCGCCACTGGGCGGCCAATAATAAACGATCACAAAAACTTTTTTCATTTTAATTTACCTTTGACAAACATGTGAATGTCTTAGTTTTTGTCCAAAAAAATATTTATCAGGGCATTTATGAGACCGATAGAAAGAAAGATTTTATCCAGGATCACAGACAAGGGTATCACTTTCGATGATGTGCTGGAAGTTATCGACAAGACAACTACCACAGAAATGAAAAAGAGTTTCCAGGATGATTGCCTTTTTCAATCGGATAAATATTTCACCAAAATTATTCTGGATTCACTTCTAAGATACAAATTGATACGCAAAGAAGGAAATAAATTCTTCAAAGTAGAGAAGAAAAAAAAAGAAAACACAAAATAAAATATCTTTTACAAATGATTTTTTGTATTCCACTGCCTGCTAATCTCATAACAGCAAATGGCTGCGGTAACACCTACATTAAGAGAGTTCTTCCAACCTGAAACAGGAATGGCTATAATTTCATCTACCATTTTCAGAATTTCCTTTGAAATTCCCAGGGCTTCATTTCCCAGGATGAGTGCACATGGTTTTGTAAATTCGATCTCGGAGATATTCTTTGCATTCGATGTAGTTTCCAGTGCATAGATTCTCATATCTGCTTCTTTCAATTTATTAATTGCCTGAGTTGTCGATGAGAATTGCTCCCACTTTACGAATTTATCTGTTCCCATTGCTGTTTTACAAACTTTAGGATTTCGGGGAGTTGCTGTATATCCGCAAAGGAATAACTCCGAAACCCCAAAACATTCGGCAGTCCGAAAAATGGAGCCTACATTAAAAGAAGAGCGCAGGTTATCCAGCACCAGGTAAAGCGGGATTTGTTTACTTTTTTTTCTTTTACCATCCTGTTTGAGGATCAAAAAATCGTCGTCTCTTATTTCCTTTCCAAACTGATGTTCAAGGGGTACTGCAAAATCCAGGAACTCCCGTAAAGTAGATCGTAAAAAATCCTTATTTGCTTTCATTCCCGCAAAGTTCAAATAATTACTAAATTCTTTCAGCAAATGACATCTCTGCTCTTTATCTGACCAATTCTGTTCGATCTCACGAATAAATTCCAGTATCACTTTTTGCTGTTTTACTTTATTGAATGACAGGAATTTATTTTCAGAATATTTCATTTGCGAATAAAAAAAAGGAGCTTTTTCAGCTTCCCCGCATATTATTTTTGTTCTACTTTCTTATCTTTATTAGGAGCAATTATCATCTTCTTAGGTTTATATTTTTTTAATTCTTCTCTCAGCCTGGCGTTTTCCTTTTTCAGATGTTGATTTTCAGTAATCAATTCTGTTATTTTTTTATCTTTTACTTTATGTCTGCTCTGTGATCCTTCAAATTGAATATGAATATTGTTCTTTTCATTTCGCAATTTTTCATGCTCTTCTTTAAGAGTTATATAAGCTGAGTACGATGCATCTTTCTGTTCTTTCATCTTGTAATATTCCGCTTCATAATCCATTCTCTTTTTAACTACTACACCCTTCTTCTTTTTTGTTAACTGTTCACTCTGCTGTGCTACCAGGCAAATTGAAAAGCTCAGTATCAATAATATTAATATCCCTTTTTTCATCATTCCTCCTTTCTCTTTGGATTCTTCATAAATTAAATCGATTT
>CBFDCX010000059.1:0-9346 GCA_965603415.1 uncultured bacterium | reverse complement strand
TGCGCTTCATTCGAAGATATATTCGGTTTGTGCAAATTCCTGCTCTCTGAGGAAAATTCGTATATAACCGGCGAAGAATTTTTCATCACAGGTGGAAAAATTTGAGAAAATACCTCCTGATCTGCATACTATTATTATTGTTTCACAAGACCTATGCCAAACCAGAGATCGCAGGATATCCTTCCCTGGGATATTCCAGCGAAACCGGTTTTTATGGCGGTGGATCTATTTACTTGCGCTATCGTCCAGCCCAATTTGATGAAATCGTTCCCAAGAATGTTTTTTACCTTACATCCGAATATAGTCAGAAAAAACAGTACTCCCTGAAATTCGAACCGGAAATTCGTTTACTGAATGGATTATATACAATCTCTGCTAAATTAAAATATGAATATTGGCCTTCCAATTTCTATGGAATAGGAAATGATAACAATAAAAACGACTCTGAAAAATTCACTTCAAATGAGTTCTCATTCATCCTGGATTGGCAGCGCCGGATATCCGATAATTTAGCTATTTCCCTAATGTACGATTTCAGTAAATACGAAATTGAAAAGATGGAAGAAGATGGTTTGTTGGATGCTGGCTCGATTCCGGGTAGTGAGGGTGGTATAAATTCCGGTTTGGGCTGGCAGATATGTTACGATAGATGCAATGCCAAGTTCTATCCAACGCAAGGTGGATTGTACAGCTTTCAGATAATGAGTTTTAATAGAAGAATTGGAAGTGATTTTGATTATGATCAATACAATTTAGATCTACGGGAATATTTTTCTCTTTCGGAAACTCAGGTTATTGCCTTGCAGGGATATTTTTCTTTTATCAATGGTGACCCTTCTTTTTACCGGATGTCTTACCTGGATGATCATATGAGAGGGGTAACAGCAAATCTTTTTATAGATCATCATGCAGCTATCATACGAACAGAATATCGTGTATTTCCATGGCGAAATGGTTTTCGAAAAAGGTTAGGATTTGTTGTTTTCGTTGAAACAGGTCAAGTAGCTCATGAATTTAATGAGTTCGCTATTGAAAATGTTAAATTGAGTTATGGCTTTGGATTTCGGTTTTCATTTTTTTTGGAAGACAGACTAAACCTTCGTTTTGATATTGGTTTTGGAGAGGTGAAAGGGAATATCTCCATGTCCAGCAGAGAAGTATATTGAATTAAACAGGAGTAATTGTTGAAAAAAATAATAATCTTTCTTTTAATTATGATCTCAATTTTCTTAAACGCTTTTGAGAATGGTGAGAAACTAACTTTTAAAGTTAAATATGGCGTTATTTCTGCTGGTGAAGCCACCTTGAAAATCAAGGAAACAACTTACAAAGATACCATCGAATGTTACAAAATTGAATCACTATCCAAAACAAATTCATTTTTCGACAATATTTATAAAGTGCGGGATAAAATGGAATCGATCTGGGAAAAACGCAGATTGGTAACTCTTCGCTTTACAAAGAAATTGCGAGAAGGGAAGTATCGCCAACATCGCATTCATTTTTATTATCCAGATCTAGGATTTACAATATATACAAAATTCGGTAGAAAAACAAAAAAACCAAAAGAAAAAAGGATGGATATTCCGCCGGGTACACAAGATATTTTCACCGCTTTTTATTACTTCCGATTGCAGGATTTTTCTGTGGGAGACACACTCACCATCAACGTTACTGCCGATGGCAGAAATTATCCTGCTGATATTGTTGTACACCGCACAGAAACCATTGAGACGATCTTCGGTGAGAAGGAATGTTTCGTGATCGAGCCCATTCTAAAAGGGGAAGCGATATTCAAACAAACAGGGAAAATATTGATCTGGCTTACAGCAGATGAACATAAAATTCCTGTGAAAATGAGCAGTAAGATCATATTCGGTAGTTTTAAGGCAATTCTAAAAAATGCAAAAAACGTCCCTTACAAAAAAAAGTAGTTACCGGTACCAGCTTCCATCTGAATTGATCGCTCAATATCCAAAAGATAAAAGATCAAGTTCACACCTTTTATACCTGAATAAAAAAACTGGTGATATCTCACATCACAAATTTACTGATATTCTCGAATTACTGAAACCATCTGATGTACTTGTATTGAACCGGACCAGGGTAATTCCTGCACGTCTTCTGGGAAAAAAACCTACAGGTGCCAAAGTTGAAGTTTTCCTGCTGAATCAAAAAAGCGACAAAGTGTGGGAGTGCCTTGTAAAACCGGGTAGAAGATTAAAAGTGGGCAGCGAAGTTGAATTTTCCAACGATCTTTCAGGTAAAATAATAGACCGCACAGAAGATGGTGAAAGATTAGTGGAATTTAAGTGGGAAGGAGATTTCTGGGAAATTTTGGAAAAAACAGGAAGAACTCCACTGCCACCATACATAAAAAGAGAATCCAAAGAAAAAGATAAGGAAACCTATCAAACAGTTTATGCACACGAAAGAGGATCTGTAGCAGCTCCCACAGCAGGTTTACATTTTACACGGGAGCTTCTAAACAAGCTAAAACAAAAAGGAATAGAAATTTTAGAAGTCCTTCTTCATGTGGGATTGGGAACTTTCCAAATGGTTAAAACTGAAAACATCGATGAACACAAAATGCACAGCGAGTTCTGCAGGATCACTAAAGAAACTGCTGAGAGAATAAATAAAGCAAAAAGCCAGGATCGAAGGATAGTAACGGTGGGAACTACATCCACCCGAACGCTGGAAAGTTTTGCAGAAAACGGAATACTAACATCCGGTGCACACTGGACGGATATTTTTATATATCCGGGTAAGAAGCTGCAGATCACCGATGGATTGATCACTAATTTTCATCTGCCGGAATCCACACTTCTAATGCTGGTTTCTGCACTTGCAGGACATGAGAATATTATGAAAGCCTATAAAATTGCAGTGAATGAAAAATATAGATTTTACAGCTATGGCGATGCAATGTTAATATTATAAAAGGGTAAATAATATGAAAGATTTTCAACATCCACTGTTCGATGAAATTTATTATTTCGATAAAATTGAAAGCACAAATTTAAAAGCAAAAAAAATGATCAAAGATGGAACCGCTCGAGGGAATTTTCTGGTAGTTTCCCGTATCCAAGCCGGCGGGATAGGAAGAAATAGAAACCTCTGGTTCTCACCCGATGGTGGTATCTGGATGACAGTTAGTTTATATGGTCTTGCTGTTTCTTCCAATTTCACCATCTTCACTGGTATCTGCATTCACAAAGCACTTACAGAGCTTTCCCCTGAAACAAAAAAAAACCTGAAGATCAAGTGGCCAAACGATATTTATCTAAATAATAAAAAACTCTGTGGCATTCTATCCAGCAACCTTCACGCAGAAAAATATCACCTTTTGGGGATCGGATTAAATTCCAATGTTTGTGAAATGCCCCTTGAATTAAATGATATTGCCATTTCTCTGAGGAAAGAATTAGATCACAATATTGATAACAAAATTCTTATTACCAAGATCTTTGATAATTTCGCCAGTGATCTACCCGACTTTATCGAAGGGAAATTGGATATGAAATATTACAATGAGCATTCACTTTTAAAAGGACGCACTATTGAACTGGATACCGATTTCGAAAAATTCACAGGCATTGTCAAAGGTATTAACAAAAGTGGAGCTTTGCTCATAGAGCTGAAACCAGGCATGATCCAACCTTTTTATGCGGGAACGGTTTTAAGTTGGGAATGACTTATGGTGAAGCGTGGAGTGACAATAAAATGAAGAATTAGATTACAATAAAAAAAAGGACAGATCAATGATCAATCTCTATATACTTTATGCATTTCTACTTTTTCCATTAATAAGGAAAATTGTAAAGAATTCTAACACTTAAAATCCCACTCTGATCCCCGCCATTAAATTACGTCCGGCAGCGGGCCAATAATAATTTCCAGCAGGTCCGTAATCAGATCCCCAAGAATCATAATAACCTGCTGTTTCATATTCTTCGTCCAAGATATTATTAATCCTTATGTTTAATTGCAGATCGGTTTTACCAAAGAGTTTTGCTAAGTTGAACGATCCTCCAACATTCACTACCGTGAATGGTTCGATGGTGCAGTCTTCGTTTTCTGTGTTGTCCAAGTATTGTCTTCCCACATATTGCAATTGCGTAAAAAACTGCAGTGGTTCAGTTCTGTAGAAGAGTTTACTACTAGTAATAATATTCGGGAAACCGGCAATGGTCTTATCTTTGAAATTTACCTGTACTACATTCCAGTTTTCATCCCAGGTATACATGGCAAATTTTTGAAAATAATTATCACTGTAACTGAAATTTCCCGAAAATTCCAGGTTGGCAGGTAACTGCATTTTAGCACTCAATTCCACACCCCGATGCACAGTTTCATCGGCATTTCCACGAATCGGGTTTCCCTCATCATCGGCACCGCCATAAGGAACGATCTCATCGCTGAAATTCATCCAGAAAAGATTTACCTGCAGGTTCCAAATTCCGCCTACATAACCAATCCCAAATTCATAATCGACCAGCTTTTCTTCTTTTACGTAAGGCTCACTCCAGTTAATTCGTTCGACCGCACCAGTGTCGGTAAAAACAGTATCTGCTGTAGCAAATAGCGGTGCAACTCCCAGATCATCGGGTCCATCCCAAGTATCGTAAAGTTCGTCGTCGGTTGGTTCGCGGTTGGAAAGGGAAACGTTCCCATAAATATTGAAATTCTCGTTCAAGTTATAATTTATTCCAAAGCGTGGATTAAAGAAATTGTAATCCACCTTATAAGAATTGAGGTATTCTCCTGCAAAATTTCCAGCTTCCAGTTGAGCAAACTCGTAATTAATATGCTGAAAATATAGATTTACCATCAGCGATAAGTTATTAATTGGCTTGAACAGCTCGTTCCCGTAAAAAGTAATGTACTGTTTATCACCGGTATAATTGTAATAATTTTGTCCTTCATCATAAGAAATGCCCAGAGTATCTACACCAATAACTTCTTGGATTTCTCCCCAGTGATCACTATCGAATAAACTGAGATAACTTCCTAAAGTAAGGCTTCCCATTTTATGACGCAAATTATATTGAGATACCCAGCCATAATGGTTTTTTGTCACCCACTTCTGACGGATCAGATCTGCTTCTTCATCGTTATCTTCTGCTACCAATCCGTGTTCCCACAAGTTGCGATCATATTTGTATTGTTCATAAAAACCTTTCCCGCGAATATAGAAAAAAGAGTTTTTAATATCCGCTCTTTCATTCAGAAAATAACTGTGATGCAGTTCAAAATGCGGTTGGGAAAAATCATCCACATAATTATCGTAAGTGTAAGGATTGTGCTGATGATTTACTTCCAGGTCACCTTCCCAGGATGCTTCCCAGGCGGCGTGTGTTAGTTCGTGTCCGGTATAGAAATTGAACTCAGTCACAGATTTATCTCCAATCCTGGACAGATTTGTAAACAAAGCCCACAGGTCAGATGCTGAATTATCACGGTAACCATCTGAACCAACTTTTGAGAAACGGATATTTGTGCTGTAATTACCGAATCTTCCAGCAAATTTCACTCCGGTTTTATAGGTTTTATAGCTGCCGTAACTGGCAAAAACTTTCGTTCTGTTTTCCGAGATCAGCGGTGAAGTCTGCATATTGAGGGAACCTCCGAAAGTGGAAATCCCATACAATGAACTTCCCACTCCGCGCTGGAACTGGATATCGTAAGTACTTTCTGCAAAATCGGGCATGTTCACCCAGTACACATTGTGATCTTCAGGATCATTCAGTGGAATTCCGTTTATCATTACACCAATGCGTTTTTGATCAAAACCACGGATATTGAGGTGAGCATTCCCAATGATTCCACCTGCATCCGAATAAGTAAATACACCTGGTACTTCATCTAATAACATAGGAATTTCTTGTCCAAAATTGTTCCGGATAATTTCTACCTGAGACAGGTTTGTAAAGGTAACCGGTGTTTCCCGTTCTCTGGCTTTTGTAGAAGATATTTTAATTCCTTCTATAATAAGAGGTTTAAATTTTAAAAGAATATTTAATTTATTTGTTTCGGGAAAATTAATATCTATCTTTTTCCCTTTATAACCGATACGTTTTATGGTTAGTTTATAAATACTCGGTTCAAGTTCAGAAAAAAAGAATTTCCCGTCCATATCGGAGATAACACTAATGTTGATCTCTGGAATGTATATTAAAACTCCTTCAATAGGTTTCTTTGAATCAGCATCCAGGATAGAACCTGTAAGAGTGTCTGCAAAAGTTACTTTCCATGCAAGCAATAATATAAAAACTACATATATTCTTTTCATAATTTTCTCCTTTTTTTCTAGTCGTCGTAAGTTCCTTACGACTTGAGACTTAAGTGTTAAAAATAAAGAACCACACACCAGCGCAAACCGGAATGTGGTTTAAAATTCTATCCTCATTTTTCCTCCGCTGGCATTATCCAGATCAGGTTCAAGGGTATATTCTCAACCGTTCGGCAACTGCCGGACAGCACCCCTAAATCAGCATAATTTGTTTTTTAAAGAACAACTCTATAAGTATGAAAATCAAAAACGTTAAAATGTGTCAAATTGTTTCTAAAAATAGAAATGATTTGACTTATAATCTGCTCTCCCGAATTTAAAAAAAGGAATAACAGGGGAGCCTCATTGAGTGCTGAGAGGTATAGATAATGCGACCCTTAGACTTATCGGGTAATGCCGAAAAAGGAGTTTAGAATTGAATTTTGATCTAACGGTTAATTATAAAACGATTTTAACAAAAACTGATTGGATCGTATTTTTTGCAATACTGATATTAACCATTGCTGCAGTTGTTTATGGGCAATATAAAAAGAAAAAACTAAAAAATAACAAAGAACTGGCTTTTCTGGATCTATTATTAATGGGCAGGCAACTCACTCTGCCCATGTTCGTAGCAACTCTGGTAGCAACCTGGTACGGGGGAATTTTTGGTGTAACCAAGATCACCTTTGAACAGGGTATTTTTAATTTTATCACGCAAGGTGTATTCTGGTATATTGCATACATTCTATTTGCTTTTTTTATCACGCATAAAGTTGCTAAATATAAAGCGCTTACTCTTCCCGATCTGGTGGGGCAGATGTTCGGACCGAAAGCAGGAAAATTGAGCGCAATCTTTAATTTCTTTAATGTTCTTCCAATTGCATATGTGATCAGTTTGGGAATTTTGATCCAGGCATTGTTCGGCATTTCATTTCTACAAAGTATGATCATTGGAGTTATAGTTGTTGTGTTATACACGCTGTATGGCGGTTTCAGGGCAATTGTTTTTTCTGATATTGTGCAATTCTTTGTGATGTGTCTGGGAGTTTTCCTGGTTCTTGCTTTTTCAGTTAAAATTTTTGGAGGGATTGGTTTCTTAAAAGCAAATCTTCCCGATACTCACTTTTCGCTTACGGGAGGTGTAGGAATTGCAACTACGCTCGTTTGGGGTTTTATCGCTTTATCTACATTAGTTGATCCCAATTTTTATCAAAGAGTATTTGCAGCAAAGAATGTAAAAGTGGCAAAACGAGGAATACTCATTTCTACAATTATCTGGATTTTATTCGATATTTGTACAACGAGTGGAGCAATGTACGCTAGAGCGGTGATCCCGGAAGCTGCATCAGATAAAGCTTATCTGATCTATGCGCTTCAAATATTACCCGATGGAGTAAAAGGTCTTGTGCTGGCAGGAATTCTGGCCACTATTTTATCAACTCTGGATTCCTACCTTTTCATTGCAGGAACCACAGTTTCTTATGATATGATGCCTAAAAAGTTAAAAGGTAAAATATATATTCATAACTTCGGTATTATCATTGTGGGAATAATTGCTGTGCTGATGGGTATTATTTTCAAAGGAAATATTAAAGCTGTATGGAAAACTATTGGAAGTTATTCTGCCAGTTGTTTGCTTCTTCCTGTTCTATACGGATATATTTTTCCAAACAGGATCAAAGACTTTCAGTTCGTTTTCGCAAGTATATTAGGAGTTATCACGGTAAGCGTCTGGCGAAATATCGAATTAAGCGGATTCTGGCAGAATATTGACGAACTATATATGGGAATCATTGCAACTTCGCTTGGATTAGCAAGCTATGGATTAATTAATAATATTATTATGAAACAGAAAATTTGAAATAATAAAAAAATACGCCATTCCGCAGATTGGCGTATTTTTTATGGTACCAGAGGCCGGACTTGAACCGGCACGGAACAAAGTTCCGAGGGATTTTAAGTCCCTTGTGTCTACCAATTCCACCACTCCGGCATACAATAAACACAAATTTCGTAAAAAAAATATGGAGGCGACACCCGGATTCGAACCGGGGATAAGGATTTTGCAGACCCTTGCCTTACCACTTGGCGATGTCGCCACACGTTATGAATACAAAATGGAGCGGGAGACGAGATTCGAACTCGCGACAACCACGTTGGCAACGTGGAGCTCTACCACTGAGCTACTCCCGCCCGCTTGCGAATTGCAAAATTCAAAAAACCACACTTGTTGTCAAATTATTTATGAACAACACTTGCCAGATAACCCACAACCTGCTTGAAGTCACCACTCACCTCACCAGAATGCGTGTATTTTAAGTTTTTTACCTGGGTATAATGCAGATTTTTTGCCAGGTGCAGCAAAGTTAAAATTCCACCAAATCCACATGCTTCCGCACGAAGCTCGGTAAATATTCTTTCTACCTCGTCGATCTGCATGGTTTCAATTTTGGAAGCCAATTCAAGATCCATATTGGAAGCAGTTACACTATCGTAATAATGCGAAAGATCGGTGCTAATAATAAAAACTATCGTATCTAACTTATCCTTGAAAACTTCAGCTAGAACTTTTGCTAAATTCCTGCTATTTTCCACACTCTGATTTCCCAGTAAAATAGGTACGATCTGTGCTTTCTGATTTATTATCTGCAGGAAAGGGAGCTGAACTTCAAGGGAGTGCTCTGAATTGTGTGCAAGTTGAATAAAATCAAATTCATCGTATTCCAGAAGCTGTTTCGTTAATTGCTCATTCACCTTTATGCAACCAAGAGGAGTAACATATTCTGCAAAGTTACCAACCGAATACCTGAAATTACCAAAACGATGACTGGGAGCGATTATAACAGCCGTTTTAAAATCCTTCTGTTGTAAGGCTTTGAATCCATACGCTGCACATTGCCCAGAATAAACATAGCCTGCATGAGGTGAAATAACACCAAGAATATTTTCAAATTCCTCTTCCATTTGTACGTTCTCAAGGAATTCTTTCACCTGTTCTTCCAGAACCTTTTGAGCTCCGGGATAAAATCCACCTGCTACTACTGGTCTTCTTATCATAATAAACCTCAT
>CBFDCX010000058.1:0-9546 GCA_965603415.1 uncultured bacterium | reverse complement strand
TCCCATTCACAAAAGTCATTATAATTTTCCCTTTTACTTCCATTTTATCGAATGGTGAATATTTTGCTTTTGATTTGAAAGCTGATGCATTAATCTTCCATTTTTTATTCATATCGGTTACAGTTAAATCCGCAAAGTTCCCAACTTTGATTTTTCCTCTTTTTCCCAACTGAAAAATCCTTGCCGGATTTTTGCTTGTGAGTTCAACCAGTTTTTCAAGTTTCAAGTTCCCCTTATTTACTTCGTTCAAGAGCAGATGCAAACCCGTTTCCAATCCTGGGAAACCGGATGGAGCTTTTTTATATTCTTGCTGTTTTTCTTCGATCGTATGTGGAGCGTGATCTGTGCCTATCGTATCTACAGTTCCGTCGAGTATTGCCTGCCAAAGAGCTTCGTTATCCTTTTCAGATCGCAACGGAGGATTCACTTTCCCGATATTTCCAACTTTCTCTAAAATCGATTCATTCAACAAAAGATGATGTGGAGTTACTTCGCAAAATACCTGATTATTACATTTATGTTTTCTTATTAATCCAATCTCTTCAAATGTGGAAACGTGAGCAATATAAATTTTGTTTCCAATATCTTCAGATAGCTTTAGAACAAGTTCCGTTCCTTTAATGGCACATTGCCGGTTTCGTATTGCATTGTGTTTTAAGATATTATTATAGGGTAATCTTTGTTGCCATTCATCTAGAAGTTCTTGAAGTTCAGTATGAACAACAACTACTTTATTGTGTTGTTCAGCAAGCTCGAATATCTGTTTCAATATATCTTTATCTGTTACTGTTTCGTTAGAACTTGATCCTGCAAGGAAAACTTTAATTCCTGCAATATCCAAAGCATTCTCATCCAGAATCTCTTCAATATTTTTGAAATTTGAATTCGTAACTCCTAAAAAAAACTTATGATTTATTAAGCTCTTTTCAGCAGCTTTCCTTTTTATATTCAGGTTTTTCAAATTTATAGTAGCAGGAAGTGTATTCGGCATATCAAAAATAGTTGTAACTCCACCTGCCAAAGCAGCCATTGAAGCTGTTTCCCAATCTTCTTTATAAGCTTGCCGTAGATCCCGAACGTGTACATGAGGATCGATAACACCTGGAATTACAAGATTGCTTTTGATATCGATTGTTTCATTAACCGTTCCGAAGGTCTCCGACCGTTCGGAAGGTTTTATATCTACGATCTTTCCTTCCTTAAAAAGAATATTAGATAGACCTTCAATTAATAGGCAATTTTTAAGTATAACACTCATTAATACTTAATCCTCTTCCCGCTAGCATCACGGTGATATTTTCCAAATTCCGTAAGTTGTTCAACCAGCTTTTTGGGAAGAACAGGTCCTTCCACACAAAGTCGAATTCCAAGTGGATCCATTGTACAATTACCGCAAATCCCAATCGCGCATTTCATATAACGTTCAAACAGGAATTCATATTCAACATTATTCAAAAATGGCTGCAATTCTTTCATCATCATTTCCGGACCGGAAGCATAAACAAAGTCGAACATCCTCTCATTCTCTCGTTGATTATTCAGCATTTTCTTTGCAATATCCACCGAAGTTCCTTTCTCACCAAAAGTACCGTCATCAGTTGCATTGATCACTTTAATTCCTAATCCGCTGAATTTTTGTGAAAATAAGTGTTCATCTTTTGTTCGTGCTCCATTTATCAATGTTATTTCTGTCCCATTTTCCCGCAAAACTTTTGCAAAAAAATAAAAAGTAGGAACAGCATAACCTCCACCTATTAGCAGAACTTTCCCTTCAGATACAAAAAAAGAGGAACCGAATGCTCCTCTTATAGATACATAATCACCTACTCTTTTTTGGAAAAGGCGGGTAGTGAATTCGCCAATTCTTTTTACAGTTATGGAAAAATCGCTTTCTGTGCAATCCGAAATGGAGAATGGTTTTTCACCACTTTTAAAATCAGTGAGCATGATGAACTGACCGGGCTTTGCATTTAGTGAATGTCTGAATGAATAAGTTCTAATATCGTTGGTTTCATTTTCTATTCCAGCAATTTTTAAAGTTATTCTTTTATCCAATTTTCACTCCGTTTCACTGCGAGAATGCTAAATGTGAAATTATAAATTTTAAATTATTATTTTGCATTCAATTTCTCCGAAGTTGTTTTAGTAATTTTAGTAAGAATATTAATAATATCCAATATTTCTTTTAAATAGTTGGAATAATCAAAATCTATTAATTTACTTTCAGTCAAAAGTCTCAACCAATATCTAGTTTCTCTGGCTTCTTTCAAGGATATCGACATTTTACTGAGGAAATCTCTTTTACTTTGAGCTGCAATTGCTTCCTCAACGTTTGCACCAATGCTAGTAGCACTTCGTAATAGTTGATTCCCAATAGAATATTCATTATTATTCTTAAGTACTTTGTACAATTTGATAACCTTTAATGAAAATTTAAAGGTTCGTTCTTGAATAATATTTTTTTTCTTTTCCATTTCTAATTTAGCATTTCACATTTATAATTTTTCTAATCTCGGAACATTTTCCAAACTACTATAATCATTCTCATCTAAAAATTCAATGATTTCCCGATTAATCTTATCAAAGACTTCGATTCCTCTATAATAAACGGCAGTACCAACTCCTACCAGTGCTGCACCTGCCATGATCATTTCAATTGCATCCTCTCCGATTTTCACTCCACCCATACCAATTATTGGAATATTTACAGCAGAGTAAGTTTGGTAAATCAATTTTAAAGCAATTGGTTTAATACAGGGTCCGGAAAGTCCTCCGAATTTGTTAAACAATACCGGTTTCACCATTTTTGTATCGATCAACATTCCCGGTCCCACAGTGTTTATCATACAAAGTGCATCTGCTCCAGCTTTTTCTGCAGCAAGAGCAATTTCAACAATATCGTAAACATTTGGAGACAATTTGGCAATAACAGGAAGTTTAGAAATTTCTTTTCCAGCTTTCACTATTTTAAAAACTTCATCTTTTGACGCTGCCAGCGGAATTCCGAATTCATCAAATACATTCGGGCAGGAAAGATTTAGTTCCAGGAAGTCACCTCTGGATTCGTTTACATGTTTTGTCAGTTCGGAAAAATCATCTGCGTTAGTAGCAAAAACGCTCACGATAACAGGAGCATCGGAGCGTTCTTTAAACTGGTTTACCTCGGAAAGCCCATCCACAATTCCGGGATTACACAATCCCATTGCATTCAAAAGTCCACTTTCAAATTCCGCTACAACAGGACCTTTGTGTCCCATTCTTGGTTCCAGAGTTAAGGATTTGCTCGTTACTATTCCGACGCCATTTTTGATAGAGATACTCAATCCTGAAAATGACATATCCATAATGCCTGCTGGTAAAACAAGCGGTGAATTGACTTCGATACCTAAAAACTTAGTTTTCAATCTCTTACGCATACACCCGTTCCCGGTTTAGAATTCAGTTCGAGATTTTTTTTACAGAATCTTTCGGAAAAATATTTACCTCTGACTTGCTTTACCAAAAAAAATTATATATATGAGTGGTCAAATTATTTAATATTTTTTTTAATTTATTAATAAAATAGTGAGATCATTCACATTTATTCCTGTTGGACCTGTCTTTATCAAATCTCCTACTTTATCCAACACGTAATAGGAATTGTTGTTCTTCAATTCTTTATTAATATCTATTTCTTCCTTTTGTATTCGCTTACAAGTCGTACAATCCACCATTCCCCCGGCAGCATCTGTAGAACCGTCGGAACCATCTGTTCCCACAGAAATAACTACAACGTTTTCCAGGTCACTGATACCTGAAGCAGCACTCAAAACCAGTTCCTGGTTGCGTCCTCCTTTCCCATCTCCTTTTACATTTACTACAGTCTCACCACCGATGATTACCGCACAAGGTGTTTTCATTGGAGTTTTGAACGATTTAATTTCACGTGCGATCGAAGCAATGAATTTACCTGCATGTTTTGCTTCACAATTTAGTGTTGTAGTTAAGATAAGTGGAATATATCCTTTCTCTTTTGCTATTAATGCGGCATTGTTACAAACTTGCTTTACACTACCAATGATCTTTGTTTCTTCGTTATCCAGGTTTTGGGGTGTTTCAATTCTCAGAACATCTTTAATATTATCGGTTATTGAAAGATCGTATTTTTTTATGATCTCCAGAGCTTGATCGCTTGTACTGGAATCCGGGTAAGCAGGTCCGGAAGCTATTGCATCCAGATGATCTCCTAAAACATCCAATAAAGCCAGAGTATAAACCTTAGCTGGATGGATAAGCTGAGCAAAACGACCACCTTTTACCGATGAAAGATGTTTCCTGATCGTGTTTGTTTCTACAATATCAGCTCCGGATTTTAGAAGTTGATCATAAATAGTTGTAAGATCATTTAAAGAAACACCTGGCAAAGGTTGCTCAAAAAGTGCAGAACCACCACCGGAAACTAAAAACAGAACCATATCTTTTTCAGTAAGATTCTTCACCTTTTTCAAAGCACAGTTTGTAGCTTTCATAGAGTTTTCATCCGGGATTGGATGACCAGCTTCCCAGATTTCCAACCCCTCGATATTACCTTGAGAATTATTATATTTTGTTATTACAATTCCATCTTCTATCCTGGTTCCCAAAACTTTCTTAGCTGCCAGAGTCATTCGCCATGCTGCTTTACCTATGGCAATAAGAATTACTTTCCCCTCTGTATGGAAATCCTTCAAAGCAGATTCCACTGCTTCTTCAGGGAGAACTGATTCAATTGCCTTCTGAACAATGTATAAAGCATCGGAGCGGAGTAATTTTAATTTATTTTGATCGTTTTCTAACATGGTTTTTAAATTAAAATAGGACAAGTCAACGACCTGTCCTAATCAATAATTATCTACTCCTATAACTTTGCTAATTCCACTAATTTAGCAACCATATCTGTTTTTTCCCAGGTGAATTCCGGTAGTTCACGACCAAAATGTCCATAAACTGCTGTTTTTCGATAGATAGGACGTTTAAGTTTAAGATGCTCGATAATTCCCTTTGGTGTGAGTGGAAAAGCTTTTCTTACAATATCATTCAATTTACCATCTTCTGATGTTCCAGTACCGAATGTACGCACCATTACGGAAACAGGTTCAGCTACACCGATAGCATAAGCGATCTGCACTTCACATTCTTTGGCAAGTTTTGCAGCAACTATATTTTTGGCAATATAACGTGCCATGTATGAAGCGCTCCTATCTACTTTGGATGGATCTTTCCCGGAAAATGCTCCGCCACCATGGCTGCCTTTTCCACCGTAAGTATCAACAATTATTTTTCTACCTGTAAGACCTGTATCAGCTTGTGGACCACCGGTAACAAAACGACCTGTCGGATTAATAAGGATTTTAGTTTTCTCATCCAGCAGTTCGACAGGAATGATTGATCTAATTACATGTTCTAGAATATCTTTCTCAATTTGATCGTGATTCACATTGGGATGATGCTGTGTAGATATAACGATAGCTTCCACCCTTACTGGCTGTTTATCAAAATATTCCACAGTAACTTGTGTTTTTCCATCGGGTCGCAGGTAATCGATGACATTTTCTTTTCTTACCTCTGCCAGCTTTTGGGAAAGCTTATGAGCCAGAGAGATTGGCATTGGCATTAATTCTTTAGTTTCATTACAGGCATATCCGAACATCATTCCCTGATCGCCGGCACCTTGAGCATGGGATGAAGTTTCATCAACCCCTAAGGCAATATCATCTGCTTGTTTATCAATAGTTGTAAGCACTGCACAGGTTTTAAAGCAGATTCCATAGTCTACATTCGTATAGCCAATATTCTTGATAGTTTTGCGAACGATTCCCGGAATATCCACATAGCAGGTTGTGGTTATTTCCCCTCCAACTACAGCCATTCCTGTAGTAAGAAAAGTTTCACAGGCTACGCGTCCATCTGGATCCTGCTCCAGTATTGCGTCTAATATGGCATCAGATATCTGATCAGCCATTTTATCGGGATGACCTTCCGTAACAGATTCAGATGTAAATAGATATTTACCTTTCAACATATTTAATCCTCTTATTGTATTTTCTTTTTCAAATAATCAATAAATTCTATACTCGTTGGGTTCACACCTCGCAATATACCCAGATAAAAACTAACCATATCACCCAGATAAATAAGAGAGAAAATCTCTTCCACCAAAGAAGAACCCTCTGCATAATATTCAAGGAAATCGATATCAAATCGTCGCAGGATATCCTTGAAAGCATTAACCCTTTTTTGATAATTCGGTGTTTCTTTGAATTTGCTTAAAATTATAGGAATGAACTTTTCTTTGAAATCATCTGCTTCCCAACCTTCAATTTCATTATGGTTCATTTCGGGAAAAGTATGGTGGAAGGCAGGATATTTGGCATTTTCGTTAAATTGGCATTTCCACCTGTATCCCAATGGTGCAAGCTGAGGATTGGAAGTATAAATAATGGGAATCTTACCTTCGATCTTGCCGGCAGCGAACTTGGCAATGTTCATTTCCTCCGGTACGGAATCTGCGATGGCTCCTGCTTTTTTTACCAAGTTTGCTATCACAGATCTAACCTGCTTTGTGTGGCCCGGAATGATATTAAAGATCTCTAATATCTTCATGAGAGAGAAAAATAAATATCCAATTGCACTTCGTGGAGGTAAACCCGATGGTAGTTCGAGCCAACAATGATCTTCGTCGATCAATTGCTTTACCTTTCCTCCGGAAGTAATAACGCCAATAAACTTAGTACTTTGCAATGCCTGCTGTAAACAGCTAAGTGTTTCTTCTGTATTTCCAGAATAACTCAGAACAACAACTAGGGTATTTTCATCCAGGTAAGGAATATGATAATCTTTCACAACTTCAAAAGGTATTTTAGTGCCAAAAGCCGACCTGGCAATATCCCCGGATATTGCAGATCCACCCATGCCGCAGATAACAACTTTATTAATTTTATTTAGTTGAAGATCAGAAAATCCTTTTGGTGTTTTCAATTGCGGCTCAAAATAAGCTTTTAATATTTGCTCTGGTATTTTGATGATCTTATGATACATATTATCAGGATCAAGCTGCTTTATTTTTTCAATATTATCAAGTTTACTCATATTTTTTTCTTTCATTAAGTCTTTCACAAATTTCATCGGAGGTTTTTAATTCCATTAATTCTTCTGCCAGCTCTGCCCATGTTTGCACGTCGCAATTAACTATTTCATTTTTGGTCATTAAAATTCTACCCGGACTCACGCTGAGTTCATCAACCCCCAAGCCTATTAATAACTTTACGAATTGAATATCTGAAGCCATCTCTCCGCAAACAGCTACTTTGATTCCTTTAGCGTGAGCATTATCTACGGTTTGTTTTATGGCCTTGAGTACCGAAGGATGACACGATTTATAGTAGGAAGAGATCGATTCGTTGTCTCGATCCACTGCCAGTAGGTATTGTACCAGATCATTTGTTCCTATACTAAGAAAATCACACTCTTCCGCCAGGGCATCCGATGTTATAACAGCAGAAGGAACCTCGATCATAGCTCCGATCTCGATATCTTTACAGAAAGCAATTTTCTTTGTTTTCAGTTCGTTTTTACATTCCTTGATGATCTTTTTAACCTGTAAAATTTCTTCAACACCCGATATCATCGGAAACATTATTTTTATATTATCTTTGGTATTGGCACGTAAAATGGCACATATCTGTCTGCGGAAGATCGGAATATTTTCCAATGAAATCCTGATACCTCTGAATCCCAGGTTGGGATTTTCTTCATGTACAATATTCAAAATACTGGAAAGTTTATCTCCTCCAACGTCTATTGTGCGGATGATAACCGGTTCGGGAGCTAACGTCTCAGCTATTTTTTTATAGATATTATATTGTTCTTCTTCGGTGGGTAATTTCTCGGTATCCATAAAAAGGAATTCCGTTCTGAAAAGACCGATCCCACGACTGTTGTTCTTTATCACCTGGTCAATTTCTTCAGGAAGTTCGATATTGCTCATCAGAGTGATCTCTTTTTTGTCCAGAGTAATGGCTTCCACATTAATAAGTTTTTGCAGTTTTTTTCTTTTCTGAGATTCCTGCTGATAAATATTTTTATATTCAGTTAATACCTTTTCCGAAGGAGAGATGATGATCTCACCATTATTACCATCGACTATGACCTGCTCATCTTCATTAATATTTTCCAATAAACAAGAGATACCGACCAGCATAGGTAAATTCATGGAACGGGCTATAATGCTGCTGTGTGAATTTTTACTTCCCTTTTCCGTACACAAACCCCGAATGTTCTTTTCAAATACTTTGGTAACGAACGAAGGCGTGATATTCTTCATTACAAGAATGGATTTATCATCCAGTTTTGCAAGCACGTCTTTCCTTTTATCCATAGAATGACTTAGAAGCCTGTAAGCAACATCTTCAAAATCTGTTAACCGTTGGGAATAGTATTCGTTTTCCATAGAATCAAATATATTAACTACTTCCGTGAAATATGTACTTACAGCATGTTCGAAGCTGAATAATTTCTGTGAGATAAGTTTATTGATCTTTTTTACAAATTCAGGATCTTGTAATATCATTTTATGAGTGGTCAGGATGTCTCTGTTTTCTTTGGAAAAGGAATCGTCTTGGATGAATGTATCAAGCTCGTTTATGACTAACCCCACGTCTTTGTGAAAACGTTTCAGTTCTTTCTTTACAGTTATCTTAGAGATTTTTTTTGTTTCGATATGAATATGTTCTCTCTCAACAATTCTAACGAATCCAATTGCTACTCCATCAGAAACAGGGATCCCTTTAATTCTTTTCACAATCATTCTTCTCCGAATTTGGATGCAAATAATTCTGCAATTTCCCGGATCAAGTATTCTTCGTCGACTCCATCTGCAACCAGTTCCAGTTCCGAGCCATATTCCGCTGCTAAGGTCATCACTCCCATGATACTTTTTCCGTTAATCTCCATATCACCTTTAATGATGTGAAAATCCGACCTGAATTTGGAAGCGATCTTTACGATCATTGTTGCAGGTCTGGCATGCATTCCCAGTTTATTTTCAATTACAATGGTCTTTCTTATCATCTGTTTCCAAATCTCTCTTCTTCTTCATTATCTTCAATTACCGTTTTCTTAATTTAGCCTTATCATGTAAATCTTTCTGTAATTTATTAGTGTATTCTTTAGCTGCATCATATCCATAAATTTTCAAGATGTGATTTCTGGCAACAACTTCTATTACTACTGCTACGTTTTTACCAGGAGTAACAGGAAGATAAATGATCGGAATTTTAACTCCCAGAATATCTACAAAATTATCTGTAAGACCGATCCGTTCGTAATCCATATTGTCTTTCCAGGGCATTAATTCGATCTGAACATCGATACGTTTTCGTTTTCTTACAGCTTGAATTCCATACGTTCTCTGTACATCGATAAGACCTACACCGCGCACTTCCATAAAATGACCATAATCATTTGTAGAAGTTCCAACCAGGTAATCATCTTTTGCCATGATCTTTATTACATCATCCGTTATCAGAC
>CBFDCX010000057.1:0-9561 GCA_965603415.1 uncultured bacterium | reverse complement strand
TATCTCTATGTCTCCGTCACCGTCTGCATCTCCCAATCCCGGACCTGTTTTAAGGGTACTGCCCAGATCTATTGGGAATCCTAATAGCTCGTTACCGGTTATATCGATTGCATGCAGATAACCGGCATTATCACCAAATACAATATCCGGTGTTCCATTAGCATCCAGGTCGATTATCACAGGTGTGGATTCCACGCTTTCATTAACATCTACAGGGAAGTTTGTAAGGTTGCTGCCATTAGCTTCAATAAGGTACACTTCACCGGTAGACTTTACAAAACAGATCTCGTTGACATCATCATTATCGAAATCTGCTGTTACGATAGATGTTTTTATCTGACCGCCAATAACAATTTCCTGATTCTGGCTGCCATCATGATTGATAATATACAGATTACCAGCCAGAGTTCCTACTAGAACTTCAGGATCATCATCGCTATCCACATTGGAAATGATAGGACCATTCCATGAACCCGATCCCACACTGAAAGGCCAGCCTGATAAAGCTGTTCCTGTAGCTGTATTGATCACATCCACAGAACCATTAAGAGTAGCAACTACCACATCCAAATCACCATCACCATTCATATCACCTATAGCAGGAGAGGCAATAACACCACCGCTTAATGTTGCCGGGAAGTTTGTAAAGGACGTTCCGTCAGATTTGATCACATGAACTTCTCCATCTATGAAAGTACAGGCTATTACTTCCATTGTTCCATTACCATCTACATCGGTTATCATAGGGCTGCCTTTAATCATACCATCGGCATTGTAATCATAAATAATACTACCGCCATTATCGTAGGCAATAATATGACCTGCCTCATTGGCAACTACAACGTCATCTATGTCGTCTCCATCAACATCACCCACAGCTACAGCACCTGTAATTGCACCACCTGTATCTACAGGGAAACCACTTATGTAAGTCCCGTCTGAATGCATTACATGAAGATTACCTACCTGATCGCCAAAGATAACTTCCTTTTGACCACTGTTTTCCAGGTCATCAATACAACCTGCAGAAGAGGAAGCTCCTCCTATGAATATTGGCCAACCGGCTTGAGCAAGGGTAAGTTCCACCTGAAATTCACGCTCAACTTCGTAGGGCCAGGTTGCACTGGGATTAGCAGAAATAGTCATTGTTAAGGGAATAACAAAGTTAGTAAGATCGGCAGGAGTTTCAAAGCTGAAGGGATCGCCGGAGTTCCAACCACTAGATCCTGATGCTATATCAGAATACGTGGTTTCATCATTGAGTATCGTTACTTCAGCAATCTCACAACTGAGAGTTGCTGTAATATCTTCTGCATCGATCCAGAAAGCATCATTTTCCAGGTTAATCAACAGGTTTACTACCTCACCCGGGTTAGCTACACCATCTCCGTCGCCGCTTTGTTCGAACATATTAATCTCAGCAATAAAAAGATTAGGAATCAGATCGTACATGGTTCCTTTAAAAGAATTAACTCGTCCTGATCCTAACATGCCAACATAATCTGGATTAACTGCATCGATATTATCACAAGTATATTCCAATCTGGTTTTGAGTTCCCAGCTAGTAAGATCTGTGTGGATAGATTTGATTAGACCGGCAACACCTGCTGCTACAGGAGAAGCCATAGATGTCCCTCCGTAACTGGCATAACCATTTCCTGCAATTATTGTGGAATATATATTTTCACCCGGAGCGGAAACATCTACAGGAGTACCATAATTTGAGTAATTGACTTTCACGTCACTATTGGGACCGGTAGCAGCCACGCAAACAGCATGAGTAGCGTTACCAGGATAATGGGGATAAGAAGCAATGTTTAAATTATCATTTCCAGCAGCACACACAACTATGGCTCCCTGATTCATAGCGTTAGTAATAGCATTATTGTAAGTATTACTTCCGCCAGGTCCACCAAAACTACAATTGATGATATCGGCACCTGAATTTGCGCAATAAGTAATTCCCAGGTCGCCACCAGAAACATAAGGCCAGTATGTATTATTAGGTGCATGACGGGATGAGATGAGTTTAACGGTCATTATTGGACCTGTACCACCGATATAGTTATCTCCTACTGCACCAGCACATCCAGCAACATGAGTACCATGGTCATTATCTACATATCCCTGGTAAGACTGGTTATTATAATTATAGAAATTCCAGCCGATACAGTCGTCTATTTTTCCATTTCCATCATCATCGATACCATTACCTCCGGAAACAGATCCGGCAGCCCAGTTTATATTCATAGGATTTCCACCGGATGTTGAGTTGAGTTCAGGTTCATTGACCCAGATATTATCCTGCAGATCAGGATGATTCCATTTGATGCCGGAGTCCACAATGCCAATAACAATATCTTCATTCCCGAATGTATAATCCCAGGCTGGTTCGCTACGAATGAATTCATGGAACCATTGCTGACCATAAGAAGCATCATTAGGCACGTAATCAATTTTATAAACCGGTTCGTACTCAGCATAGATAATATTAGGATCGGCTGCAAGTGCTTCAACAGCTACTTTGATATTATCATTACTTGACAGGGTGATATTGTAAATACATCCTGGATAGAGTCCGTTATCGTTCCAATCCAGATCCTTCACGAAATCGATACGCTGTTTCAAATCTACAAATCCGTATTGCTCGGATAGAAGATCAAAACTTGATATACCGATTTCAACAATACCATTGTTAATTTCATGATCCAGGATACATTCCCGATTACCGATAGCATCCCATTCAAATCCCACAATTATTCTTTTGGGAAGAAAATATTCCTCATTAAATGGCATTGCCACATCAGCCAGAAGTGACGTAAAACATAATACTGTCACAATAAATACAAATAACTTTTTCATAATTACTCCTTATAAATAATTTTATTATCTCACATTTTTTTTCAGATGGAATTTACCTGACGTTTTGTCAAGTTCATTAATCCACCAATAATTCAACCAGCAATAATAACTGCCAATTTTTTTCCTTACGTACTTCTACTTCATTAAAATCATTTTTTTTACTTTTTTATATCCTGAAGCTTCTAATTTGTATAAATAAATACCGCTGGAAACCTGTGTTCCAACGTTATCTGTACCGTTCCAAATAACAGTGCATATTCCAGCAGTTTTATAATTATCGATCAGGGTTTTTATAAGTTGTCCTTTGGTGTTATATACTTTCAGTGTGATCTTACCTGATTCCGGAAGATCGAGTTTAATAGTGGTTTTGGGATTAAATGGATTGGGATAGTTTAATATTACAGGTTTATTCTTCGGAATTAATTCCAGTTCGGTACCTGTAGGATTACTGTCCACAATAGTGCGGATCATTATATTTCCTGTATCCAAGCTGTCCCAGCCAGTTTCATCTGTATAACTGTAACCAGAACTGCTCTCATCCAGTCCGATTGCAGGTGAATCTACAAATTTCTGGATACCGGCAAAGAAACTTCCCTGGGTTAGAACAGGTTGTTCACATGTTGGAATTATCAGTGTATTCCAACCTTGAACTAATTCGGAGGAAGAAAAACTTATAGGATTGACCAGAAGACTTCCGGGTATTCCACCATTATCATCCCAAATTTTTATTACCAGCGGTCCTGAGTTTAAAGATTCGATATAAACATTTATGTGGGTGAGAGTTTGAGATTCCCGATTATAATTCGGAGTGAATTTAACAGCTAAATTATTTAATGTTCCGCAATTAAATCCGGATTCACAGGTGCCGTCATCGTGCATCAAAATATCTGCAGTAGAAGATGGAACAAAAACAAATGCTTCATTTGAATATTGCGATTCTTCACCATCATAAATGGCAGTGATAACATAAAAATTAAAAGAATTTGGAGATGGTTCATCATGAATAAAAGTTGTATCTGTAGTGGAACCAGCCAGGTCATAATCGCTTGTGTTAATGGTTGTGTGATACACATTAAAGCCTTCATAGCCGGGAGAGTAGGGCTCGTTCCAATTTAACATTACAGTGCGGTCTGTCAATAATGCGGCGGTGTTATTTTGCGGTGGAGAACCGGAATAAGTTACAACCGTTATCATAATGTTGTCCAATTGAACACCGAATGTAGAAGGCTGATTACTATTCGAATGGAAACCGATCCTTAACTTAACATTATATCCAGCTAGAGACGATAGATCATTATACCCGGGCCAACTCTCAGAGAAAAGAGACCAATCATTAACTGAACCGGTGAAGACGGCATTTATGCCGTTGGGATCACCCAAAGGATTTGAGATCGAGTTCCAGCTTGACCATCCCAAATTGGTATAGTGCTGTATCTCTATGGAAAAATAATCACAATCAGGGAAATAACTGTCATCAAGTTCCGAGCGTATATACATATCAAAAAACAGCTGACTGCCTTCAGGAATATCTATAATTGGACTTTCAATGTAGTTTTCCATATTCGGATTGTACCAGCCTGTTACTATATCAAAACACCCGATAGCAGAGATAGGAGAAGGTGCATTCGGATCATCGAAAACATGCCAGAGATTACCACCTTTTTCGGTATTGGAAAAACCTATAAAACCGATTTCATCTTCTCCATTGTTTGTGAAAACATCTGCAATGTTGATGTTATCAACAAAAACTCCCGTAAACTCAGGATTGGTAGAGGTTGATGTATTTGGATCGGAAGCAAAAGCAAAACTGACAATTATATCCTCTCCTTGGAAAGTGGAAGGAATATTTATAGTAGTTTCGATCCATTCTGAAGAACCACCCCAACCGGGAATTCCTGGGATACCATCGTGGTCCTCTTCATGTTCGTAGCCAAAACTGTACAAGCTTGAACTATTGTAAGCAGGTATGCAATCAGTTAAAATTGTAGCCTCTTCATAATCCTGTTCGGAAGTCCTGATACGAATATTGAATCCATCCCAGCCATCGAAATTGCCATATGTACCCAGCTCTTCGATAGCTCTGTATTGAACAAAAGAAAGGTTTAGAGAACCGGAATTTGGTAGTGAAATAACAGGAGTATCCAGCACCTGGTACCAACTATCCAGATAACCGCCATCGGGTAAAATATCCGGGTCTGCCATGCGCCATGATTTACCGGAACCACCATAAGCGTTGAACTCTGATGTACTCCAGAATGAACCGGGATCGGTTACATCTATCGTGCTCCACTCAATTAATCCATTCTCAAAATCTTCTACATATACTGTATCTACGATTTCTCTGGAAAGTATTTCTACATTTCTAGCGGCATTGTTTCTGATGATGGTTTTGTTATTAGAAAAAAGCAAGCTTGTGAAAACCAAGCTTGCAATAATTATGTAATATTTTCTCATTAACCGATCCGATACTTTTTTTGGACTTTAAATATGCATATATTATTCCATTTCAGAAATATATTTTATAAGATCGACAATCCGGCAGGAATATCCCCATTCGTTATCGTACCAACTGAGTATTTTTATAAATTTGCCATTTACCATTGTGACTTGAGAGTCAAAAATCGAAGAAGCCGGATTTCCAATGATATCCGTGGAGACAAGTGGTTCTTCAGAATATTCCAGGATATCTTTCAAGTATGTTTTAGATGCTTCTTTCATAAGTTTATTTATTTCTTCTTTGGTGGTTTCTCTTTCCACTACGATGGAAACATCTACTAAAGAAGCATTGGGTGTGGGCACTCGTACAGCCATACCATCTATCTTGCCTTTCAGTACAGGAATTACTTTACCGGTTGCAGAAGCAGCACCGGTGGTGGTAGGAACAATATTCAAAGCAGCAGCACGTGCTCTTCGCAGATCTTTATGCGGATAATCCAGAAGACGTTGATCCATCGTGTAGGAATGTATTGTGGTCATAAAAGCCGACTTCACATCAAAATTATCGGTGATGACCTTCATTACAGGAGCAAGGCAGTTAGTTGTACATGATGCATTGGAAATGATCTTGTCCTCTTTTTTTAAATCTTCATGATTTACGCCCAGTACTATGGTTGCATCTACATCGTCTTTAGCCGGTGCGGAAATTAAAACCTTTCTTGCTCCTGCCTGCAGGTGTCTGGAAGCTTCTTCTTGTGTGCGGAATATTCCTGTAGATTCAACAACAAAATCTACATTAAGATCATTCCAGGGAAGATTTTCGGGTGCTTTTTCCGTTAGTACTTTTATATTGGTACCGTCCACTATGATGCAATTTTCGCTAGCTTCCACGTTTCGTTTATAGGTTCCATGTACTGAGTCACGTTTTAAAAGGTGAGCAAGAGTTTTTGTGTCCATGAGGTCGTTAATGGCAACAATTTGAAAATCTTTTTTATCAAATAATTTCCTGAAAACCAATCTACCGATCCTTCCAAATCCGTTAATGGCAACGTTCTTCATTTTTCTCTCCTTCTATACTTTATAAAAGTATGGATTTACCGGCGCTGCCAGTAATTTGAACTAATTGTTCTACAGCTTCCTGCATAGCTTCTTCACCTTTGATGATCCATTTACGAGGATCAAAACGTTTTTTATCGGGAGTATAATCATCATTTGAAAGGGCATCCGGTTTCACAATGGAATCTTTCTCCTTTTCCCAGTAAGCCTGGGTAGCAGCGGCAAATTCCATCTGGTAACGGGTATCTTTATTGATCTTCACTACGCCGTTCTTGATGGCGTCTATCTGCTGACGTGCTGTTAAGCCGGAAGCACCGTGCAGCACAATACCGGTTTCCACGTTGTTGGAAATCAATAAATTATCGATCTCTTTGATAAGATCAAGTTTAAGTGTTACTTTTGAACCTTTTGTTACACCGTGATTCGTTCCCACAGATGCAGCAAAAAGATCTACATTAGTTTTCTTAACATATTCCAGAGCTTCTTCCGGTTTGGTGTAGAGCTCGGTATCTGAAACTATCTCGTCTTCGGTTCCTTTGATGTAACCGATCTCACCTTCTACCAGAACGCCATGTTTATGAGCCACTTTAACAACTTCAGAAGAAATGCGGATATTCTCCTTAAATTTTTCTTTGGAGGCATCTATCATAACAGAAGAAACCAGATCGTTTTCTATGCAATAAACCACAAAATCGAAATAGTTGGGTGTGGCATGATCTATGTGCAAACCTACGCCGGAATTTTTGAACTGCTGCGATAATATCTTAATCATGGAAGAGATCAATTGTGCTCCAATATTTATGTCCTTGCTGGCACCGGCTGCATATTTCACAGCTCCGGAACTCATCTGTAATAATCCGTCAGACCGCTGTGCTTCATAACCGTACAAAATACCTCTAACAGCAGCATCGAAAACAACATTGGAAGCCACGATCCCGAAACGTTCTTTCTTTGCTTTCAGGATAACTTTCTTTAATTGCTCTCCATTATAAAACATGGTTTCCTCCTTGAAAGATAGGATTAAAGAGCTGCTTTCTTACAAATTTTATTCATCGATATTTTCAGATTCAAAATTCTCGATTATGTTGCTGTTGCCTTCCAGTTCAGAGATCATGAATTGAGCAGATTCGTGCAGGTCGGATGTAGGGAATTTTCCCAGTAATTCGTTAAATATTTTAATAGCATTTTCCTTGTCTTTTAATTCTTCCGCATACAGGAAAGCTTTCATAAACATTGCTTTATAATCGTCAGTGTTGTTTTGATAATGTTTAATTATCTCATCATAATAGAAGATAGCATCTGTGAATCTTCTTCTTTTCTGGGCATCTTCTGCTTTGTTGAAATATTCTTCTGCAGTAAGGATCACGATCAATCTATCTGAATACTTTTTCATATGATATTTTTCCTGTAACTCTTTATTAGTCTGGTCGAATAATTGTTTGGAAAGGTCTTTCATCATTGTAGATTTAACTTTACCTTTTATCTCTTCGAAAGGTGTGGGAATGGCGATGATATCTTCCAGGGTCTTAAAGAAGATAAAAATCCCTTTGGAATTTTCAAATGTCTTGCTGAGTTTACCGGGTTTTGTTTTCCATACCATATCAGAGTAAACTTCATCTTTGCCGATACCGGGGATAATGTCGTTCTTGTAAATGTGATCCAGAATACCATCTTTGTTTTTATATTCCGAATGCTCTTCGATAAGTTGTTTCAGGGCTTCTTCGTTGTTCTTTTTATAGAATTTTTTTACCAGTTTCCTCATTTTTTTGGCAGTATCTTTAGAAGTAAAACCGAATGTCTGGATCTTTCGATAAGGGTTTGTACTGAATTTTTCTATGTTGTTATCATAAAATTCCTGTGCGTTTTCATCACTGTTATCGATGGCATCTACAACCAGCAAGTTGTAAACAGTTCGCATCATCATGTTGCGATTGACCTGTTTCACAATTTCCTGGATAATCTCATTTTGGTCGAACCCGCTTTCAATGGCGTCTTTATAAAAAACATCCAGTTTAATCAGGTTATCAATGAAATTTCTCAATGCCTGGGGACTTTGCAGCGATATCTTTGCGGAAGGTTGTAGAACATCATATCCATCCAAAAGATCTTTAACTGTTTTCTGAAGAGTTGGATCGGTACTGCTAACGAGAATCTCATCAAGAATCACGTCATTACTATCTACATGTACCAGGTTGATCTGTTCCAGTAGAGCGTAATTGATCTCCACTTTGAATTTTGTATAGAGTTCATTATTTTTTTCAGAGATGAACTCATTTTCTTTCTGAGGTCGCATTCTCTGTTCTATTTCTTTTTCACATTCTTCGTATGTGCGACCGGCAAACATTTCAAGGTTATCTTTAAAATAAGCATTTTTCTCATCGCTTGTAAAGGTAATATTGCTTGCGGTAAGTTCTTTTTTGTATTCATTAAAATAGGCGGTTTTTATCTGCCCATCTGTGCGAGAAAAAAACTTCTCCTCTTCTCCAATATTTCTTTGAAGAGCTTCATAATAAAAGACTTCTTCTGTACACATCATATCGAGCAATTGCTTTTTGCCTTCTTCTGTGGAGTATTTAGGTTGGTACATGGGAGGTATTTTGGAAAGCCTGTCTTCTAATTGCTCCATAGTAATTTTTCCACCGTCAAATTCTGCTACAACTGTTGTATCGGGAACTCCTTTGGCGGCAGAAAGAATGGTTGTTAACATAATAAACGTTATTACGAATACTTTCTTGAAAACTTTTTTCTTATACATTGTTAAATCCTCTCCTTTATTATAAATTTGCAACACAAAAAATAATTTGACTGTTTAAAGTCAAGGAAATAAATGGAAGAGTTTGAAGGGACTTTTTTAAAGTTGGAAAGAAGGTTTATGAAAATATTTTCACCTGATTTGATAAAGTTGAACTATTACGCTCTCGATAAAAAGAGTTGTCTATCCGAAATGGTAGAATTCCTACATGAAAAAGAAGTAATATTATCCCCGGAAAATTTTCTGAATGAGATATTGGAACGGGAAAACCTGATGTCCACAGGCATTGGCAGGAATGTAGCCATTCCTCATGCACGTTCAATGGCTGTAAAAGAATTGAAGATCGGCGTATATCTGCTTGACAACGAACTTGATTTTAACTCAATTGACGACGAACCGGTAAAAGTCATCTTTATGATTGCGGTTCCGGAAATGATGAAAGATGAATATATGAA
>CBFDCX010000056.1:0-9569 GCA_965603415.1 uncultured bacterium | reverse complement strand
AAAAAGTCGTGAATCCGGAAGAAGTGAAAGAAACTTCCGACCAGCAGATAGAAGAGAAAGTTCAAGACCCTCCGACAGTAGATGAAAAAATTTCCCCGGAAACTGAAACAATTGCTGAAGAAATTCTACTTGAAAGTGAAGAAGTTGTCGATGAGAATAATTTTGAACATATGCTGGAAGAATCTTTAGCTAATATAAAAAATCTGGAAGTTGGTGATAAGATTAGCGGTGAGATCATAAAAATTACGGATTCTTACATTTTTGTTACAATGGGTGGTAAGCGCGACTGCTATGCCGACAAGGAAGACTATATTGATAAAAAGGGGAAATTATCCTACGAAATAGGTCAAACACTTACAGGTTATGTAGTTAAATGTTCCGATACGGAAACCCTGATCGCAAAAAGTCTTTATTCGGTAAACCTGAATGTACTACACAGTGCTTATGAAGAAAAGATCCCTGTTCAGGGCAAAGTACAATCCATGACCAAGGGTGGTTATATAATAGATATCTCCGGCATCAAAGCATTTTGTCCCATTTCTCAGATCGATGGCAGAGTTGTGATAGATCCCAAAAAATATATGAATTCTGAATTTGATTTCAGGATAATAGAATTTAAGAAAAATGGTAAAAATATAGTTGTATCCCGCAGGAAAATATTGGATGAAGAAAAAGAGGTGCAAAAGAAAGAAACACTTTCTCAACTCAACATTGACGATATTGTCACGGGCAAAGTTACCCGTCTTACAAACTTCGGAGCTTTTGTAGATATTGGTGGAGTAGATGGATTGCTTCATATTTCCCAATTTTCCTGGAGCAGAGTGGAATCTCCATCGGAAATCCTGAATATTGGTGACGAAATAAAGGCAAAGATCATCAAGTTGCAAGGCGAAAAAATATCTCTCAGCATGAAAGCATTGCAGGAAAATCCTGTGCAAACAGCCATTAAGGAATTAAATGAAGGTGACATCGTAAGCTGTCGTGTAGTTCGTAATCTTCCCTTTGGCTCTTTTGTAGAAATTAGAGCAGGAGTTGAAGGATTAATTCCCATTTCAGAATTAGCCAGAGGCAGACGCATCAATAATCCTTCCGAAGTAGTAAAAGAAGGTGACCTGCTGGAAGCACAAATTCTCAAGATCGATTCTGATAAACAAAAAATATCTCTATCACTGAAAGCGCTTCAACCTGATCCTTGGGATAATATCGATGAATTTATCAATGAAGACGACATCATTGCAGGTACTATTGAGAATGTGGCAAGTTTTGGTGTTTTTATCAAACTCAGTGACGGTGTTACCGGTCTTCTTCCCAATGTGAAAATGAAAATCGCTGGGATAAAACTGGATAAAGCCAAAATCGGTGAGGAATTTAAAGTACGGGTTGTAAAAATTGATAAAGATGCTCGCAGAATCTCTTTGGAACCTACCAATATGCCTGAATCTGCTGTGGAAGCAAAAGATGACTGGCACAAATATAAAAAGCAAAAATCAAAGAAAATACTTATAGATGAAGATAGTCCATTTGCAAATTTGTAAATGGTTTTAGACTGATTAATTAGCGGAAATTATTAACCGGGCAGGAAAAGATTCTTGTTCGGTTTTTTATTTTATTTCAAATTTCCTGCCCAGGGACAGGTCTAAGAAATTATCCTTCCACTTCTCCTGGAATATCTTTGTTGCACGATCTCCCGTGCAATGGGAAGGGGCAATATATTTTATATTTAGTTTCTGTAGAGAATCTGTAATTTTTTTAATCTTGTATTTAGTAGTTGCACCCAGATGAAATCCGCCGGTTACCAGACAGATCGGTTCATCAGGAAACATTTGATGAACTTGCTTAACAATTTTATCGATCCCGGGATGGGAACAGCCTGTGATGACAACCAATCCTTCTTTTGTGTCCAGAACCAGCGCATGTTCATATATTGGCAGTAAATTATATCTACCCTTGATCTCACCGGTTGACCAGACTCCATCTGCTATCTGAATGGGATCTTTTACTGCTACCAGGTTTGCTGTGGGATATTCCTTTTGAATTTTTTTGAAAGCTTTAGCAGGAATGTAGATTTTAACATCCTCTTTTGCCACTTCCAGGAATTTATTTAATCCACCGATATGATCCCAGTGATTGTGTGAAATTACAATGACATCTACATCTTTTGGATTTAGCCCAAGAGAGTTGATGTTGTTCATCAGGATTTTGCCATTTCCACCCGTATCGAATAAGATGATGGTGGAATCTGCTACTATCCAGGCACCAAAACCAAAACCCGGTGTTAATTCTGAGGATTTGTTAATGTTGTTGAAAACTATCCACAATGAAATGTATTTGAGCATAGATTACCTTATTTCCTTTTCTCCATCTTCTCATTCAAAGCTTCCACAGCTTTCTTGAAGCCAATAATAGAGATGACCGAGACAATTCCGGCAAGTATAAGATGTAATGATACTTTCACTATTTTTTTCATCAGAGCTATCCCCATGTTTAATGATTAAAATTCTATTACGAAATTGAGAAAAGATAAGATTAAAGTCAAACAAAATTATTTTCCTTGACGATTTAGACTGAAAAACGGAATTGGTCGAAATATCTTGAAGGAGTAATATATGGATGAGAAGAAAAACAGAATTATTGCAACAACTAAAGAATTAATCGCTCAATATGGGTTCAAGAAAACCACCATGGATGAAATTGCGACCAATGCCCGTATGGGGAAATCCACCATGTATTACTACTTCAAAAACAAAGAAGATATCTTTGCAGAGATCGTGCGTATAGATTCCGATCTTTTCCGACAGAAATTGAATGATACTATCCAGAAAGCTTATAGCCCTCAGGACAAGATCATGCAATACGTTCGCACCAGAATGCTGCATTTAAAAGAACTTAGCAACTATTACAAAACTCTCACTAATGAAGATCTGGATCATTATTTCTGCATTGAACAGGTGAGGGAAGATTTCTATAATTTCGAAAACAATACCTTAAGCATTCTGATAAATGAAGGAATTCAGAAAAATGTTTTTACAGCATGTGATGTCGATGTTGTTGTTCATATGATCGCAATTGCTATTAAAGGTTTGGAATATCCACTTTTTATTCAGAAAGAGCAGGATCTGGAAAGAGATTGCAAGCAAATGATGGAGATAATCTTCAAAGGAATTGAAGTGAGAGTCTAATTTTTTTACATTATTATCGACCAAAGAACAAATACGGTCGAATATTACAAGAGGAAAAATGTTAAAAATACCTGAATTAAAAATAGGAAATCTGGTTGCAAAATTGCCCATCATCCAGGGTGGAATGGGTGTGGGAATATCGATGTCCGGGCTGGCTTCTGCTGTAGCTAATGCAGGAGGGATCGGAGTAATTTCTTCTGTAGGTTTGGGATTGCTGGAACCCGCTTCAAAAAAAACCTATCGGGAAGATAATAAGATTGCCTTAAGACGCGAAATCCGCAAAGCCAGAAAACTAACTAACGGAGTTATCGGTTTAAATATAATGGTAGCAATTTCCGACTTTAATGAAATGGTAAAAGTGGCTTTGGAAGAAAAAATAGATATCCTATTTCTCGGAGCCGGTTTACCCTTAAAATTACCGGAAGGAATTTCCGTGGATTACTTGAAGAAAATGAAAACAAAAGTAGCTCCTATCGTTTCATCGGGACGAGCAGCTAAACTCATTTTCAAAACCTGGGATAAGAATTTTTCTCATGTTCCGGACGCTGTTGTGGTGGAAGGACCATTGGCTGGAGGTCACCTGGGTTTCAAATCCGAGCAGATAGATGATCCAGAATTCACTTTGGAAAACATTATTCCTGAAGTCTGTGAAGCAATTAAAACCTTCGAAATCAAATATAATAAAAAGATACCGGTAATAGCAGGTGGTGGAGTTTACGATGGTGACGACATCTATAAATTCATGAATATAGGAGCCAGCGGCGTGCAGATGGGAACTCGTTTTGTAGCTACGGATGAATGTGATGCCTCTGTCGAATTTAAGAATCAATATATCAAATGCAAGAAAGAAGATATCGTCATTATTCAGAGTCCAGTTGGATTACCGGGGCGTGCTATTTTGAACGATTTTCTGAAAGATGTGAAAGCAGGAATTAGAAAACCATTTCGTTGTCCCTGGAAATGCCTGAAAACCTGTGATTTCAAAACATCGTTGTATTGCATCGCCAATGCCTTGATGAAAGCGAAGATCGGTGAATTGAAGAATGGCTTCAGTTTTGCTGGTGCCAATGCCTGGCGCATCGATAAAATAATTCCTGTTAAGGAATTGATGGATTCACTGGTGCGGGAGTTTGAAATGGCAGTACTGAAAAGTAAACCGGTTTTCAGTATGTGAAACGTTCACCTCGATCGTTATATTTAAGGACAGATCGATGATCTATCCTTATGTATTTTCTTTCGTTCGTCTTTGTTAGTTTTGTTCGTTGCTAAAATTTACCATTCAAATTTTACATTCAACTGCCTGACTGCAAGAGTATCATCCACTCTTTTTACAGGTGTATTAAGAGGAGCATTTTTCAATAGCTCAGGGTTTTCTTCACACTCTTTGGAAATCTCGATCATAGCATTTATGAATTCATCCAATGTCTCTTTACTCTCGGTTTCTGTGGGTTCTATCATCATTGCTTCTGGAACAATGAGTGGGAAATAGATCGTAGGTGCATGGAATCCTTTATCCAGTATGCGTTTGGCAATATCCAGTGTTTTGATGCCATACTTTTCTTTTTGCCAGTTACCGCTGGCTACGAATTCGTGCATGCAGAATGAATCTTTAAAAGGAATATCGTAGTAATTTTCAAGTTTCTTCTGAATATAATTTGCATTGATAACAGCATTTTCCGCAACTCTTCTCAAACCTTTTGGACCCAGCATTTTTAGATAAATATATGCTCTAACATTCACTGCAAAATTACCAAAAAATGAATGAACTTTTCCAAATGATGTTTTTTCGTGACCATAATCGAAGAAGTATTTATTATCTTTTTTCCCAATTAAAGGGATAGGTAAAAATTTAACCAGATCTTCACGAACGCCAATTGGACCAGCTCCCGGACCACCACCACCATGCGGAGTAGCAAATGTTTTATGCAAATTAAAGTGCATGATGTCAAATCCATTCTCACCGGGGTTCACAAGTCCCATAATGGCATTGAAATTTGCTCCGTCCATATACATCAAGCCGTCCACGCTGTGAATTATCACTGCAATTTCCTCAACCTGAGATTCAAATAGACCGAGTGTATTCGGGTTTGTAAGCATGAAACCTGCTGTCTCGTCATTCACATGAGCTTTCAGATCTTCAATATCGACCAATCCTTTTTCATTGGATTTGATCTCTACCATTTCGTATCCCACCAAAGTTACACTGGCTGGATTTGTACCATGAGCGGAATCGGGAAGAATGATTTTGTTTTTGTGCGAATTTCCCTTATGATCATGATAAGCTTTCATGATTTTAAGTCCGGTAAATTCACCGTGAGCACCAGCAACGGGTTGTAATGTAACTCCTACAAATCCTGAAATTTCTGCCAGATCTTTCTGAAGTTCAAATAATATTTCCAATGCACCTTGAACAGTGTCTTCATCCTGTAATGGATGCAGGTTATTGAAACCATCGTTACGAACCAGTGTTTCATTTATTTTAGGATTATATTTCATAGTACAGGAACCCAGCGGATAAAAACCCTTCTCGATGCAATGATTCATCTGACTTAATTCGGTGAAATGACGCATCATATCCAATTCGCTCACTTCAGGGAATTTTATATTTTCTTTCCTGCTGAATTTGTGTGGGATGCAATTGTTCAAAGAGATTTCCACATCATTTGCAGGAAGAGTATAACCTTTTCTGCCGGGACTGTTTTTTTCAAATATTGTTTTAGCCATTTGTTACCTCCCGAAGAGATTTCACCAATTCATCCAAATCGCATTTCCTCTTCTTCTCTGTAACTGCAACCAACAGCATATTGTCATATCCGAATTGTTTCAGATCTATTCCCGGGAAAATATTTTTTTCTTTCAGTCTGGAAATTATCTCTTTTGCAAGGATTGGAATTTTCACTGTAAATTCTTTGAAAAAAGCAGCATCAAAAGCCAAAGAGAAACCATCGAGTTTGTTTATTTCATCAGCCAGATAATGCGCTTTTGTTGTACTCTGTACAGCAACTTCTTTCAATCCTTCTTTTCCCATTAAAGTCATATATACCGTTGCTGCCAGATTGCATAAAGCTTCATTAGAACAAATGTTAGAGGTTGCTTTTGCCCTGCGGATGTGTTGCTCACGGGCTTGCAAAGTTAAGCAATATGCTCTTTTTCCATCAGCATCCAGAGTTGCTCCCACTATCCTGCCAGGCGTACTTCTCCCGAGCGAAATATTCGAAGCCAGAAAACCGAAAAGAGGACCGCCAAAGTTCTGAGCATTACCAAGTGACTGTCCTTCACCGACAACAATATCTGCTTTATATTCTGCGGGAGAATTCAAAACAGCAAGTGAGATTGGATCGACTGCGACGATGAAGAGAGCTTTTTTGGAAGAATGAGTTATTTCATTAACTGCAAAAACATCTTCGATATTTCCAAAGAAGTTTGGAGTTTGTAAAAGAACACAACCGGTGTTGTCATCGACAGCTTCTTTTAATGCGTCGAGATCAACCAGCCCGTTTCTGGCAGGAATAAGAACAAGTTCGATTCCCACACCTTCTGTGTAAGATTCTATTACTTCCAGATAATTTGGATTAAGCGTTCCGGCGATGATAGCTTTAAAATTCTTAGTTTTTCGGGTTGCCATCAGGATCGTTTCAGCCGCTGCAGAAGCACCATCATACATACCGGCGTTGGAAATATCCATTCCGGTAAGTTCACATATCATCGTTTGATATTCATAGATATATTGCAAAGTTCCCTGGCTTACTTCCGCCTGGTAAGGAGTGTATGCAGAATGGAATTCAGGTCGTAAAATGATGTGGTCTACTGCTGCCGGGATAAAATGATCATAGATTCCACCACCCAGAAATGAATTTGCGTGACCAGTAGAAATATTCTTTGCTGCCAATTCAGATATTTTACGAGTAATTTCTAATTCGGAATACGGGTCATCTAAACAACAGTCTTCCTTCAGTAGAAATTTATGTGGGATATTAACCAGAAGATCTTCAAATTTTTCCACTCCGATAGCTGCCAGCATCTCTTTTCTTTCCTTATCTGTATTGGAAATAAAAGGCATAATATCACTCCTTGAATCATTAAATTTTTTCTAGAATTTCTATGAGGGATTATTCTGTCAAATGAAAAGCATTTAGACTAATTCAAATAGATGAATTTAATAAAATTTCAATAAAAGGATTTTATTAATTCGATAATATTATTTAGTTTTCAATCCGGAAATCAAGGACAATATCCCCATTAATATCAAAAGTACAAGTATCAATTTCCTGAAATGATCTTCTTTGATTTTGTGAGAAAGCAAGTTACCCGCTATCACTCCAACCAGAAGCCCCGGGAAGAAAACAACAGAATAGGAAAAGACTTCTTTAGTGAAAAGACCATTTAGAAAATACACCGGAATAGTGAATATATTCAGCAGAAAAAAGTAAATTGCCAGATTGCCGCGGAAGGCATGTTTTTCAACGCCTTTGTTTGCCATGAATAGAATGATGGGAGGACCACTGATAGAGATGCTTCCTCCTAACAGACCGCTGATCAGCCCAATCGGGACCATAGCCAGTTTTTCGTGTTTGAATTGCTTCTTAAATCCCAAAAGCAATAGCAGTCCAAATAGAAAGATACAACTTCCAATGAAAATCTTTAGAGTATTCTCGTTTAAAATTACCAGCAGATGAGCACCAAAGGGCATAGAAATAATAGCAAAAACCAATAGTATCCAGATCTTCCTTAAGTTTATTTCTTTCCAGGTGGAATAAAGTACAACAATATTAATGATCATAGAAAACAAAATAAGTATCGGAACAGCCATTCTAGGAGAAATAAAAAGTGTAATCAGCGGAATTGCCAGAATGGAAAAACCAAACCCGGAAAGTCCCTGCAGCATGGCTGAAATCAGGAAGATGAAACTTCCTATCAAAATCAATTCAATTTCCATGCTTCGGATACTCCTCCAAAAAATATTGCTTCGAAAATTGAAAATTGTTTCTCTTTGTCAAAGTAAATTATAGTAAATGTGTATTATGACCTTTTCTTGACACAATAAACAATAACTTAAAAATGCCAATAATGAAAAAATATGTATCGAAAATAAAAGCTACAGTTTCAGCAGCTATCATTTTACTTCTTAGCGTTGTTTTTCTGTGGGGGCAGGAAGATGCAACCGAACCTTTTTTGGAACCATCCGACAGCTTGAGCATAGATTCTCTGGAAATTGAACAGGTAGCTATCGATACTGTGGAGATCGACTCGGTTTTCTATTTTGCAGACAGCATTTTCTATGATGTAAAAAATGAAACAATTGATCTGGTTGGGAAAGCTAAGATCACCTATCATAATTCAAATATTATTTCAGATACAATTACAATCAACCTGGCTAAAGAACAGGCTTTTGCAAAAGGTAAATCTTACCTGCAGGATGGCACTCAGAATATGTTGGGAAGAGATATCTACTTTGATCTTGATTCGCAGTGGGGACTAATAAAAAGTGGCATCAGCGAATTCGACAAAGGATTTTACTACGGCGAAGAAATACGTAAAGTAGATAAACGAACATTTGATGTGGATAATGGACTTTTCACTACCTGCGATGCTCTGCATCCGCATTTTTACATTTATGCAAATAAATTGCGCGTTTACCAGAATGATAAAATAGTAGCCAAACCTATCGTGTTCTATGTTAATCATTTCCCGGTGATGGCTCTCCCTTTTGGCACCTTCACGATCAAACGGGGTAGACAATCCGGTATTCTTGTACCTTCTCCTGGTTGGAATAAAGTTAGGGGAAAATATCTAGAAAACATAGCTTATTATTATGCTTATAAGAATTTTGCCGATGCAACTTTCTACATGGATTATTTTGAAAAAACCGGCTGGGAAACCGGATTCAGCTCTAGATATATTAAACGTTATATTTTTAATGGAAGATTGAGTACCATTTTACAAAAAAGGATTGAAGGACCTAAACAATCCAGTTATGAATGGAATATTAAAAGCAGACATCACCATGATTTTGGTAACAAGACCACCTTTGATGCCAATCTTAATTTTATAAGTAGTAAAAGAGTGTGGGAAGGAAGTGACATCCTGGATGAAAGATTAATGGAAAAGATCACTTCCTCACTTGCCTATAAGAGACCTTTTTTGAACAGCACTTTAAACATGACAGCAAAATATATCGATGACTTTGAAAATAACACGAAAGATATTACATTACCATACGTTTCTTATTCGCTTCCTTCCAAACCTGTTTATGAGCTTTTCCTAGGTGAAGATGATGAAATGCCCGAAGACGCTTGGTGGCAAGATTTTTCGTATTCCTATAATTTTAAAGCAAGTCATGTGGGTGATATCAATGATTCAACAGCTACATTCTGGGATGTGCTCTACGAC
>CBFDCX010000055.1:0-9596 GCA_965603415.1 uncultured bacterium | reverse complement strand
TTTGATGAAGAAATTAAATAAAATCCGGAGGATAGTTGAAACCAAAGATATTCATAACCAGAATTTTACCGCAACTGGTATTAGACAAAATTAGAGAAGTATTTGAATTACGAATAAATTCTGAAGATAGAGTACTAACAACGACTGAGATCATCGAAGGAGTAAAATGGTGTGATATTCTTCTTTGCTTGCTCACAGACACTATCGACAAAGATATTATCACGGTAAATCCCAACCTGAAAGGAATTGTAAATTATGCCGTGGGATATAATAATATAGACGTAAAAACAGCTACACACCTTAAAATTCCAGTTACAAATACTCCCGGAGTCCTTACAGAAACTACTGCCGATCTTGCCTGGTCGTTGATTTGTGCTGTTGCACGGCACATGGTTGAAGCTGATAAATTTATGAGGGAAGGTAAATTTATGGGATGGGGACCGATGCTTTGCCTGGGCGGCGAGATTAATAGGAAAACGCTGGGCATAATAGGAGCAGGCAGAATAGGTACAGCAGTAGCAAAACGTGCTGCCGGTTTCAATATGGAAGTGATTTACACAAATAAGAGCACAACAATCGAAAAAAGTATTAAGGCTGAAAAAGTAGAGATAAATGAACTTCTACAAAGGTCAGATTTTGTTAGCCTGCATGTGCCTCTGGTTCCATCTACCAGACATCTTATCGGTGAACATGAATTGAAATTGATGAAGAAAACAGCCTATCTTATCAATACTTCCCGCGGACCTGTAGTTGATGAGAAAGCTCTTGTAAAAGCATTACAAGAAGGTCAGATCGCTGGAGCTGGATTAGATGTTTATGAGAATGAACCGGAACTTGCAGAAGGTCTTTCAGAGTGTAAAAATGCAGTCCTATTGCCACACGTAGGTAGCGGTACTATCGAAACACGTACAAATATGGGCATGATCGCTGCGAAAAATGCTATTGCTATTATTGAGGGCAGGAAAGCTCCGCAAGTTGTAAACCCGGAGATATATGGATAAAATTGAAAGAATAAAAACCTGGATACAATTACTATCCACACCTAATTTTGGAAATGTAGCAGCTATAAAGTTAACCGGTGTTTTGGGAGAACCCTCAGGATTTATCGGGGAAAAAGATGCTTTGACTGATATCGAATTCATTTCCGAAACTACCAAAGAATATCTTTCCAATCCGAATGAACCGACCGACTGGAACAGAACAGTACAATTAATCGAAAAATATGAGATAAAATTTCTCACAGTGCTGGATGATGAATATCCCACCCTCCTGAGAAATATTTTTGATCCGCCTGCTTTTCTTTTCTATCGCGGAGGTTTGAGAAAAGAAGATTTTCGACGAACTCTTGCCATCGTGGGAACACGCAGAGCAAGCAATTATGGAAAAATGATGACAGCCAAAATTGGTGGACAATTGGCAAGAGCCGGTTTCACCATCGTAAGCGGGTTAGCTTACGGTGTAGATGCGTTGTCGCATATTGCTGCTTTGAATAACGGAGGTAGAACTATTGCTGTAATGGGTACGGGAGTGGACCAATTTTATCCGCCCGAGAATAGGGAATTAGCTGAAGACATCATTCAAAACGGGATCATCGTGTCCGAATATGTTCCCGGTAATAAAGCTGAAAAATGGAACTTTCCAACCCGCAACAGGATCATCAGTGGTCTCAGTTTGGGCAGTTTTATCATAGAAGGCTCACGTCAAAGTGGAGCTCTGTTAACTGCAAAATTTGCCATGGATCAGAACCGGGATGTATTTGCCCTGCCCGGAGATATAAATCGGAAACAGGCGGAAGGACCGAACTATCTCATCAAACTGGGTGCAAAGATCGTAACTTCCGCAAAAGATATCCTGGAAGAATACGATCTGATATTGGATGAACAAACGCGGATATTTCCTGAATTGAACGCAAAAGAAGAGAATATCTACCAGGTACTGATCGAAAATAAACCTGAAACACATTTTGATACATTGGTAATGAAAACCGGATTTTCGGTGGGAGAGCTTTCTACAATACTGCTTTCTCTGGAACTGAAAAATGTGATCAAGAAAGTTCCTGGTAATAAGATAGTGCCGTTGTATTGACTCATCCTACTGTCCTTCTCTTGCTTCCAAGGTCGCAGAAGAAGGAACATAAGATTCGAAGAAGAGATGTGAAAGAAAATCTAATTGTAATTTAAATAATAATTGACTCCCCTTCTTTGTTTGAGAGAAGGGGTAGGGGGATGAGTTAAACCCCCGCCAATTCAGCGGGGATTCGATTTTTTGATTTCTAATAAATAATTAAGTTGTTGTTTTCTTTTTCATATCTCCAAAATTCAGGATTAAATTTAGAAGAATACCAACTATAGCAGCCAGACCTAATCCGCTAAGCTGAAAATTACCAATGGCAAATTTTGCGCCACCCAGTCCAAGAACCAGCATTGCAGCACTGATCATTAAGATCTTAGGATCAGAAAAATTAACTTTGTGGTCTACCATGTTTTTAATACCGATAGATGATATCATACCGAAAAGCAGAATGGAAATACCACCAATAACAGGTCTTGGTATAGTAGATATGATCGAGGTAAATTTGGGGATAAAAGATAGAAAAATAGCAAAAATAGCTGCAATTCTCATAATGATAGGATTATAAACTCCCGTCAGGGCAACAGCTCCTGTGTTTTCGCTATAAGTTGTGTTTGCTGGTCCACCGATCATGGCAGAAAGAGTGGTAGCAAGTCCGTCCCCGATAAGTGTTCTGTGAATACCAGGCTTTTTAATAAAATCATTTCCTGTTACATTTCCAATAGCTAATACATCACCGAAGTGTTCTACTATAGTAACAATTGCTATTGGAACAATAATAGAGAGCGAACGTGTAGAAAAAACAGGTAAAGAAAATTTGGGAAGACCAAACCAGGCAGCTTCGTTTATTGGTGTAAAATTAACAATACCCAGTATTATTGCGAAGATATATCCAAAGATGAGTGCTAAAAGAACAGGCAGCATAGATATGAATTTCTTACCGATCTTTGCAAAGTATATCTTCACAAATACAGCTACTGCAAAAGTAAAGAGTGCTACTCCCCAACATCCATTCGTTCCGATTATGTCCACTATATGTGGTGCAAAAGTACCATTAGAATTTTGAATGGCAACCGGTGCCAAAATCAAACCGATAAGAACGATCATAGGTCCTGTAACGTGGGGAGGAAGGATCTTGTGGATTATATCAGATCCCACATATTTGAAAATTATAGCCACGATTATATACATTATTCCCGCAACAACAATTCCTCCTAATGCTTCTGGTAAAGAACCACCCTGAGCTGTTGCTACAGCGATAATACCCGGGATAAAAGCGAAAGATGAACCCAGGAAAACAGGGACTTGAAATTTAGTAACAATATGAAATAAGAGTGTTCCAATACCTGCCGCAAAAAGTGTTACTCCCACATCCAATCCTGTGATAAGAGGTACAAGAATGGTTGCTCCGAACATAACAAAAGTGTGTTGCAAACCCATTACAACGTTTTTGCCGTTAAGATCTTTCATACGCATCTCCTTTTTTTCATCAATTTTAACGATCATTGATTAAATGATTTTTTTTAAAATTATTATATGTATGTCAATGAGAATTTCCAGATGAAGACATTTATAAGGGGTTATTATATTTTTTTCTTCTTCTTGACATCAGTATTATAGCGCAAATTATTCATCCAGAGGTAAATAAAATGAATAAGAGAAAAACAAAAATAACTCGTAATTACCTGATGCATCCGGCAGGATCGGTATTGATCGAAACCGGTAATACAAAAGTTATTTGTACGGCAATGATAGAAAAAGGAGTACCACCGTTCCTGAAAGAAATATATCCACCCCAGGGCTGGCTTACAGCCGAATACAGCATGCTTCCCGGTGCACCCAATCAACGGTTCAAGCGAGAACGTGGAAAATCGAACAGCCGCTCTACAGAGATACAAAGACTTATCGGACGAACATTGCGAACAGCGGTAGACATGACCAAATTTCCCGGGTTTACTGTGCATGTGGATTGCGATGTTATCCAGGCGGATGGTGGCACCAGGACAGCCGCCATTACCGGATCTTGTGTAGCCATTAAGGATGCATTTACCAAAATGATATCCGAAAATATGATAACTGAAGATCCCTTCAGAGAATGGATAGCTGCTGTGAGTGTTGGAATGGTGAAAGGTGAACCGGTGATCGATCTTTGTTACGAAGAAGATTTCCATGCGGATGTAGACATGAACATCGTGATAACCGAAAGCGGGAAATTTGTGGAAATCCAGGGAACGGGTGAGACTGTACCATTTTCCGATGAAGAACTAAAAGTGATGCTGAGGGAAGCAAAGAAAGCTATCAAGCAGCTTATTAAATATCAGAAACGATTGTATGAAGAGTGACAACTTTTACTTGACATCAACTACCACTCGAACGAGTAAGTATTCCACTTAAATTTGTAGGAAATGGTATGTTTAGAAAAAAAGAGAAAAAGATTAAAAGAAAAAAAAATATTATTCAGGAATATGTAGAAGCTATCCTGTTTGCTTTTGTGGTAGCAATGCTCATTCGCAATTATACGATTCAGACTTTTAAAATTCCTTCTTCATCTATGGAGTCCACACTTCTTATCGGGGATTTTCTTATTGGAAATAAACTGAAGTATTTCTTTGATGATCCCGAGCAGGAAGATATTGTTATTTTCCAATATCCGGCTGATCCGGAAGAACCGGAACCTCGTGAAAACTTTGAAAAGATACTTGGTCCCATTTACTTTGATAAAATCCGTTGGATACCGATCTGGCATCAGAAGAAGAATGTGGTGAAACGTGTGATCGGGATGCCGGGAAATAAAGTGGAACTGATCGATAAAGAAGTGTATGTTAACGATAAATTGTTCCATCAAGGATACGAGCAATATATTGATTCGCGCATTATTCCGCGGGAATCCGGCAGGATTTATTGGGATGAGGAATTCATGGGCAGCAGGGACAATTTCGGTCCCGTCATTGTTCCCGAAGGACAGTATTTTGTTATGGGAGATAACCGTGATGTGAGCGGTGACAGCCGCTACTGGGGATTTTTACCCAGAACAGATATCACCGGTACACCAGGGGTGATCTATATGTCCATCGGTGAACCACCCTACAAGGATATTCGAGATTACATCTATAAACAACAGAGAAGGTTCAAAGGAAAATCCGAGATCAGATGGAAGAGATTTTTCAAACTGATCCACTGATAGAATATATTTATATTCATGTTCCTTTCTGTTTGAAGAAATGTGATTATTGCTCATTTTACTCGGAAATATTCTCTGAAGAAGTAAAAAATAAATATTTTACGAATCTAACAAAAGAAATAGAAGCTTACAAAGCTCGTTTCAAAATACAACCTCGAACAATATATTTCGGTGGTGGCACTCCATCCCTTCTGCATCCTGAAGAGATCGAATCAATTTCACAGAAATTCAATACATCTAACCTGAACGAAGCTACACTGGAGATCAATCCTGTTAGTGTGACAGGTGAATATGTAAATAAACTTAAACAAACATGTATAAACCGTATCAGCCTGGGAACACAATCATTTGTAGATAAAGAACTAAAACTACTTGGTCGGTTGCACAACTCAAAACAAATAGTAAATGCATATGATCATCTTCGAGCAGCTGGTTTTACCAACATTTCATTAGATCTGATCTATGGACTTCCCAGGCAGAAAAAATCCGATCTGCTGTTTTCTATAGATAAATTCATAGAACTTGATCCCGAGCATATTTCCACATATTGTTTAAGTTTGGATGAGGATGTTCCGTTATTCTCGCAAAAAGCTTTAATCCCTGATGATGAAACCGTTTCTGAATTCTATTATCTGATTCGAAAGAAATTGATTTCAGCGGAATATGACCAATATGAAATCTCTAACTTTGCCAAAAAAGGATTTGAATCGAAGCATAATTTGTGCTATTGGAATGATAAATTTTATCTGGGATTGGGACCAGCTGCAGCTGGATATATAGATTTATTCAGGTATACGAATTCAGCGAGTATTAAGAGGTATTTTCAAATGGATTTTTTCCAGAATTGGAAAAAAATATCAGATGAAGATCATGAAAAAGAATTTATCTTTCTGGCGTTAAGGAAAACAAAAGGAATGAATCTGAAATTTTTCAAAGAAAAATTTAGTGATGACTTCACAAAGAAATATTCTATAATATTAAAAAAATTCTTTACGGCAAAGCTGTTGGAAATCAATGATGATAATATCCGGCTTACACCGGAAGCTTACTTTGTATCGAACGAAATATTTTCGGAGTTTGTATGAAATGTATCTTAATTATTATAATTCTTGCGGTTAGTTTTTCAGTGTATTCTGAAATTCTTATTCCAATGGACCTTACCCAGGCAAATCACCTGAAAGCCTATGGCGTGACTTTTTCTGCACTGAAAATGCAGATGACCGTGAAGTGGCTTTTAAACTATCGTGGCGGCTCCTGGACCATTCCGGATTCTCCCGAAATTGAAGGACTTTGCAACATTCGTGGAGTGAGCTACGAAAATGTTACCGCTATCGAGATCGCTTCCATAACTTCAGAGATTGAAGCATCCAATATGGATATTGTAGTACTGGAAAAAGAACCGACCATTGCCATTTACACTCCTCCTAATAAACAGCCCTGGGATGATGCGGTTACCCTGGCTCTTACTTATGCAGAAATCGAATATGAAACCGTCTGGGATGAGGAAGTACTTGCAGGAAAGCTGGATAAATATGACTGGCTGCATCTGCATCATGAAGATTTTACCGGGCAATATGGCAAATTCTATTCTGGATTTCGTAATACTCCCTGGTACCGGGAAGATGTACAAAGCAACGAAGAAATGACAGCAAAACTCGGTTTCAATAAAGTATGGAAACTGAAACATGCTGTAGCAGAAAAGATACGGGAATATGTAAAAAACGGAGGGTTCCTATTTGCCATGTGTGCCGCAACCGATACTTACGATATTGCCCTAGCAGCACGAAATGTTGATATCTGCGAACCGGTTTTTGATGGAGATGGTTTCGATCCAGATTACCAGAGCAAACTGGATTTTTCACGCACTTTTGCCTTTGAGAATTTCGAATTGATCACCAATCCTTTTGTGTATGAATTCTCCGGAATCGATGCCAGCGATTATGCTAAACTACGCGGAGCAGAAGTTGATTATTTTACACTTTTCGATTTTTCGGCTAAATACGATCCCGTTCCTACAATGCTTACTCAAAGCCACACCAGTATCATTAATGGTTTTCTGGGACAGACAACATCTTATCATAAAAAATATGTAAAAAATAGTGTGATCATTTTGGGAGAATCTCCACAGGTTGAGGAAGTGAAATATTTACATGGAAATTTTGGGAAAGGTACGTTTACTTTTTATGGCGGTCACGATCCGGAAGATTACCAGCACAAGATCGGTGATCCGGAAACCGTTCTGGATCTGCATAAAAATTCACCCGGTTACAGACTTATCCTGAATAATATTCTGTTTCCAGCAGCGGAAAAGAAAAAATTGAAAACATAAAACCTTAAGAACGGTTGATAAATTTTTAAGTTGGTGCCACCTTACTTAATAAATACATCCTGCATGAAAACATTCTGCATGAAGAAAAGTGCTACATAAGCAATGATGGCGGAAGCAACAGGAGTTGCCACCCATCCGATACTGACCTTTCCCAGGATATGGAAATTCACATTCTTGCCGCCTTTAGCCAGACTAATACCAATAATCGAACCGACAACTGCCTGTGAACTGGAAACAGGAACGAGGGGAAATGAAGGAAGACCTCGAGCTGTAAGCCATGCCTTCAAACTTACGGAAGCAAACAAAAAAAGCGTTATTGAAACAGCCAAGACTACGATCAATGCAGAAATTGGAGAAAGTTTATAAATATCAGATCCAATCGTGGTCATGACCCGTTTAGAATAAGTAATCACCCCTACGGCAATTGCAATTCCTCCGAGCAGAAATAATTGTTGTATCGAAGATAGACTGAACAATCCTGCTATGCTGATATTATGAAAGGGAGATGAATTAATAAATATTCCCATAACATTTCCAATGTTATTTGCTCCCAAACTGTAGGCACCAAATGCTCCAACTATTATGAGACCTGTTCGAGTAATAGAATCAAGAAAAATGAGATGAATCTTTGATCTGTCTAAAAAGAATTTTGCAACGTGAAAAAGCAAATAAGCAAATATTGCTGCTAAAATCGGTGATAAAATCCAGGTTCCCACAATTTTGGTAAGTGAATCATAGTTGGTTGGGGTATTAGAGAACAAATTCCAACCGATAATACCACCAACTACAGCCTGGCTTGTAGAAATTGGAATACCTGCTTTTGTCATGAACATGGCTGTGACAGCAGCAGCCAGAGCTACAATAAAAGCACCTGCCATTGTATTTATTGCACCCAGTTTACCCAATGTATGCGATGTGCCTGATCCGCTTACAACTGCTCCAATAATAACGAAAATACTACAGATAATCGCTGCAGTATAAAATTTAACCATCTTGGTACCAACAGCGGTTCCGAAAAAATTTGCTGCATTATTGGCACCCAGAGACCAACCAAGAAAAAGACCGCTGGAAAGAAAGAACAATATCTGCAGCATACTCAGATCCTGCGTTTAATAGCGTAGATAGCAAGTCTTTCCGCAACCGATTCCGCTTCATCGGAAAGCAGGGCGATCTTCTCGGTAAAATAGCGCAGATGCATTCTAATGCTCAAGTCCATTTCAGTGTCCGAATTGAATATTTTATGTTTGATACTCTTTTCCAATTTATCTGCTTCATGTTCATAGAAATGTACTTTGTTCACATAATTATTCACCATTTTTAATTCGGTGAAAAAAGCCCTGGATGCTTTAGCCAGCTCCTCCACAGATTTATTGGAAAGCTCTGCCAGGTCCTTGAAATCTTCTCTAAGATATTCTGGGATATCCGGTGTTTCGATATAAAAATGTTCCAGCACTTTTTCTGTAGTATCAATAACATCATCCAGTGTTTCTAATACACCCAGAACATCACCTCGCGATTCCGGGATCAACATATGGGTATATAATTTGTATTTAATATCCCTGCGTACTACATCTGCTTTCGATTCAAGCTCAGTAAGTTCTTTAGAATATTCTTCAAATCGTTCCATTTTGCCAGATAAGTATGCCTTCAATCCTTCATAAAATATGAGACCAGCTTTTTCTACACGATCTATAAATCCATCCATAGAAGCCTGCAGGTCTTTGCTTCTGGAAAATAATCCGTTCAAAATAACCTCCCTGAAATCATCAAAAATTTTATACTACACTCACGTAAAATTTAAAATTGAAGATTTATAATAAGTCAAGCTAATTTTACAGTTAAGTCTGTTAATTGTCCAGTTTCAGCATACAGTAAAATAATGCTGGACAAACCAAATGTAGTTAGCTTTTTGACACTTAATAATCTTAATTTATCAGGAGTTATAGTGGAGAAAATAGAAGAAAAAGTCGTGAATCCGGAAGAAGTGAAAGAAACTTCCGACCAGCAGATAGAAGA
>CBFDCX010000054.1:0-9643 GCA_965603415.1 uncultured bacterium | reverse complement strand
CCTTATTTAATCTTGACACTAAAATAGTTTAATATGCTTTTAAAAATAATATAATATTAATATATGGAGGATATATGAAAAAAAGACTGATTCTATTTATTTTATCTATGTTTCTTGTGTTGCCGGTATTATTATCTGCTGATATAGGGAATATTATTGGTCGTGTTACTAACAAATCAAGTGGTACTCCTATCGGGGGAGTATCGATCTACCTGGAAGATTCCAAGACAGGTACATATTCGAAAGAGGATGGAACATTTATCTTGCGCGATGTATCATTAGGAGAACACACTATCTATGCCAGATTAGTGGGATTTCGCACTATTGCAGATAAAATTATTGTGGAAAAAGATATATCAACCCAGGTAATGTTCGAAATGGAAAGAGAAGCGATCAAAATGGAAGGTATCACTATTTCTGCCAACAGAGCTGTAAAACGAGAAACCCCCATTGCTTTCACAGATGTAAGCGAGGAAATCATCTCAGATAAATACACAACACAGGATATACCGCAGCTACTGGAAGACGTTCCCGGACTCTTTGCTAATACTACCGGCATCGGAGATGCTCAAATTACGATACGCGGCTTTGAAGCAGATAAGATCCAGGTACTGATAAACGGTATTCCGGTGAACGACCCGGAAAGCCAGAAAGTATATTGGAGCAACTGGACAGGTCTTTCTTCCAACGTGAAATCTGTGCAGGTTCAGAAAGGTGCCGGTTCTTCACTTTACGGTTCGGGAGCATTTGGCGGCTCTTTGAATATCGAAACAATGGGTTCTACTCCAGGTAGTGAGATCACTATTCGTTCTTCTTTCGGAGGTTATTCCACAGAAGGTGATGTTGCCGATGGAAAAGGTGATATTACAGAATACAATCCCTATAATTACAATGCAATTTGCCGTTATAATTCAGGTAATCTTTATGGTGGTAAATTTAATTACAACGTAATGGTGGAAAGAAAAGCCGGTGATTATTACCTGGCAGGAACAGAATACGACGGTTACTCTTTTGGAATAGAAACTCAAAACATAGTTGGAAATCATAAGATCAACCTGAGTTTTCTGGGTGCTCCTCAAAATCACAACCAGGTTTATTTCAAATCTGACCTTAACCTAATGGAAACACTGGGTCGTGAATATAGCCGTAACAATCATGAATACCAGGAAAACTACTATTTCAAACCTCAGTTTTCTATCCGTGATGAATGGAATATCTCAGAAAACCAACTTTTGATGACCAATGTTTTTGTAACAAAAGGAAATGGTGGTGGTAAGTATCTTAACCAGGATAAGTTCGATATCAACACTGGAGAACTCCACTTTCGTGATGATTTCTTGGATAGCGATGATCCGACGGGATACGAATGGGATGAATTTGCACCTCATGCTTTGTTTCTTTATGAAGAATATGGTCTTATTGTTGAGGGCTTCAATCCCCAGGATACAATCTGGTTCGGTACTATTCCTGTAATAGGTCCTACCTATATCGATGCAGAAGGTGATACATTGATGTTTAATGGCAGTGGATCTAATTTCTTCCAAAGCCGATATGATTACAGTTGGCGCAATAACAGCATCAGTGATCATTTCCAACTTGGCATGAATACCTACTATCAACATAAACTAAATTCGATGATAGATATGGTGTTGGGTGGTGAACTGCGTAGATGGGTTGCAGATCATTACAGGAAAACAGAAAATTTCAGACATTTCAATCCTGATTTTCCCGATAGCGTAGAAACTTACGATGAAATCCAAAAACAATATGATGAGACATCTTATGTTACTAATTTATCAGGTTTTGCCAGGTTCAGTATTAAGCCTATTGAAAAGATGAATATTATGATAGACGGTCAATTAGCAAGTTACAACTCGAAAGTAGAGGAAAATCCAATTGAAATTTATGACCTGGGAACCGGTCTTCCCACGAGATATTATTTCTATTCCACCAAAGATTTACCTTTAACCGATCCAAACACAGGTGAAACTATTATTGATTCTTTAACAGGTGAACCTGTGAAAAAGTTTGATGAAGATGATTACAAAAAAACCTATAATTTCTTTTCCCCAAAATTTGGTGTAAACTATAATCTTTCGGAATATTTCAACCTGATGGCAAATTACTCAATTTCTTATAAAGAACCCAGAACAATGGAATGGTACAGCGGTTATGACGGGCCCGATGGGAATCAGAGGTATAGTGAAGATTTAGTAGGGCAAGATAGTTTAGGACAATACTATGAATATTCAGAAGAAACATTTTATGGAGAACTGAAACCGGAGAAGATCAATACAATGGAATTTGGCATAGGATATGATGGAGTATATTGGGATATCAATGCCAATTATTATATCAGCGATTATGTCGATAAAATTGAAAGAGTAGATGTACCTGTAACACATCAGGAAATAGTTGAGGATGTGAATGGACAAGATTCAATTTCTACTTTTCAGCGAAATGAGAATCTTACAATTAATGCTGGTCAAGCACGCCATCAGGGATTGGAATTGAGCACTTCAGGAAAGATAGAGAACCTCGATGCTTCTTTTTCATTAACTCTATCCAGGAACAGATGGACAGAAATGAATGTGGAACAAATATTTGATGATTCTGCTAATGTCATGATTGATAAGGTTGTTCCTTTCTCTCCGGAAAAAATGGCGAACTTTTCTATAGGATATACTCTTCCTGACCTGCCATTAAATGGAAAACTAAGAATTGGATTCACAGGCAAATATTGGGATGGTTATTATGCTAATTACACAAATGAATATTATAGCAATTACATTTATGATGGAGTAGAAAGTTACATAGCCGATACACTTTCTGTAAAGGAATCTAAACTTCCTGCTTTTATTGAATTTGGAAGTAATATCAAATATTCATTTAAAATAGCTGGTAAGGATGCCTTTATACGACTGGACCTAAACAATATAATGAACAAAAAAGATAATTATTCCTCTGCCAATATTGATGCAGATTACAATCGTGGTTATTTTAATGACGAAGGAGAATTCGTTGATGATTATCTGACCGGAAATGATACAATGTATGTTACCCCTGCACCTTTGTTTAACATGTTTCTGACAATGGAAATTAAATTTTAGATAAAACTGAAAAGGGGAAGCAGACGCTTCCCCTTTCTTTTAACTTAACAAGTTTATTCAGCTTTCTTTTTCTCTTCTATCTTACTTAGTTCGATCTTAATTTTATCGATATTCAACATCGGATAAAAATCGCAGATATAATCCCGTACTGTAGTTTCAAGGTCTTTATTCTTCTCCAGGATTTCTTTGCTGAAACAAACACTAATAGTATACACATTCAGAGTATAAGTAATATTGACTTCCGGTTTCTCCCCAATCACGTTTTCCAGATATTGCGGAAGGGTTTTATCCAGTTCTATAGCTGCATGGATCTTTTTGTATATATTATAACCTGCGTAACTAATTGCACCGATAAAGGCAATTTTCAACAGTTTTCCAAAAGAACCTTTCATTTTTTACCTCCAAAAAAAGGAGCATGATCGCTGCTTATTTCAGCAGGATCACTTTCTTCAAGCTTGTATAATCACCAAGATTGTCCCTGGTATCTGTTTTGAAGAAGTAAATACCACTAGCAACAGAAATACCATTTTCGTCTGTTCCGTTCCAGGGAATGGTGTGCATTCCGGCAGGAAGATTATCGTTAATTAGAGTTTTCACTTTTTCACCTTTGATGTTATATACTGCCATCATAACTTTGCTTTCCTGTTTAAGGCTTAAAAGGGCATTTGTTTCAGGGTTAAAAGGATTGGGATAGCAGCCAATAAACTGGCAGGTAAGTTCAACTGTATTTTCAGATGTAAATACTTCAGCGATCATATCTTCCGGTGTTCTAGGGCTCATTTCATATTCATCATAAGCATAAGTTACTATTCCCCTGAGAATTGCCCACTCATCCCCAACACCTATTACAATAGGAGGAATAACATTATCAAGATAGAAAAAATTATCATCCATTTGACATGGTGTTGCAGAAATATCAGTTACATACCACTCACCATATTCACTTGGTGCTTGTGTTACAACTACATCATTGATTTCTACAAGTACGCTTTCATATTCCTCACTACTTGCAAGTTCAGCTGTAGTAATAACTACTGGAGCTGGAATTGGATTTCCAGAACTCAAAAGAGTTACACTAACAATCGGTGTGTTGTAACCAGATATCTCCGTAAGACCATAATATTCCTCTACAGTTCCAACTACTTCAACTTCATCTCCCAATACAAAAGTTGTGTCAATAGCCATATAGATCAATACACCCTTCCAGGCTCCACCTTCAGGCATTGAGATGAAGAAGTTATCTTTATAACCTTTGTATTCCATAGCTGTTACAATACCTGTTGTAGAAACAACTTGACCAACATAAGGTGAGTCGCCACTGGGATCCTCAGTATATTGAATATCATAGATGGAAACAGGCGTCTGGGCTAAGAGCCCAACTGAAAAAATTAAAAATAATAAAAAAAGCATCTTTCTCATTTTTACCTCCGTTTTTTTATATCTATTTAACAAAATAGAAAGTGAAAAGTTCATTTGTTATGTCAAGAATTATTATGTTATTTTAAAAATGATATTAATTTTAATGAAATTAATTTACTTGACTTCTATAGTAGCAAAAGAGATTTTGATTGCGTTTCGAATGAGAAACCAGATGTGAATTAACAATTATAAGGAGCAATTATGGAAAACAATGAACAACAAAATTTATTTGAAATGAATATGACACAATTGAAAAAGTTAGCAAATGAATTGGAGATCGATGATATTGCCGGATTAAAAAAGAGCGGTTTAATTCATAAGATTTTTGAGATGCAAGCCACTCAGGAAGGATTAGCCTTTGTTTCCGGCTGCCTGGAAAAAGTGGAAGACGGATATGGATTTTTACGTTTCCACAAAAACAATTATACTCCCGGTAGGAACGATATTTATGTATCCAGTTCACAAATTAAAAGATTCGGATTAAAAAAGGGTCATACTGTGTCCGGTCCAGCCCGGGCACCCAAAGAAGAAGAAAAGTACTTTGCTTTGATCCGGGTTGATTCTACCAATTATGAAGCACCAAATATAGTAAGAGAAGTAAGATATTTTGATAAACTAACTCCCTACTATCCTGAAGAGAGATTAAATCTTGAAATTGAAAAAGATAATATTTCTACTCGGATTATTAATCTTTTCACACCTATTGGAAAAGGACAAAGAGGAATGATCGTTGCCCCTCCATATAGCGGAAAAACAGTGATACTCCAAAAGATTGCTAATTCAATCTTAATAAATCATCTAGATGTTTATGTTATTGTACTTCTGGTAGATGAACGCCCGGAAGAAGTCACGGAGATGAAAAAAATTCTCATACCTATCAACTCGGAAGTAGTAAGTTCAACTTTTGATGAACAACCACGCAATCACATTCAAGTGGCTGAAATGGCACTGGCAAAAGCAAAACGCATGGTAGAATTAGGTAAAGATGTAGTTATCATGCTGGATAGTATAACCAGGCTGGCCAGAGCTTACAATATGGCGCAACCTTCAAGTGGCAGAGTACTTTCCGGTGGTTTGGATGCCGGTTCATTGCATAAGCCTAAAAAATTTTTTGGTGCCGCCCGTAACACTTTGGAAAGTGGAAGTCTTACCATTATTGCTACTGCCCTGGTTGATACTGGCAGCAGGATGGATCAGGTTATTTTCGAGGAATTTAAAGGTACAGGTAATATGGAACTTGTTCTAGATCGCTCGATCAGTGATTTAAGAATGTATCCTGCTGTGGACCTTGTAAAATCGGCAACCAGGCGAGAAGAACTACTCTTGAGCAAAGAAGAAGTTTCAAGAATGTATGTTCTACGTAAATTCCTGAAAGGTATGAGTCCAATGGATGGCATAGAACTCCTTAAAAATAAAATGTTAGCTACAAAAAATAACGCAGAATTTCTAAGAGTAATGAGCAAGTAATGGAATTGCTTTCTCCTGCAGGGGATCTACATAAACTAAAATATGCTGTGTTGTATGGTGCTAATGCTGTATATACTGCCGGAACACAATTTGGATTACGTGCCAAAAGTGGTAATCTTACTAGAGAAGAATTAAAGCAAGCGGTTGAATTTTGCCATAGTAACAAAAAGAAGATCTACATCACAGTAAACATATTCGCTCATAATAAAGATATTGATAAACTCCCGGTTTATCTGCAATTTCTTCAATCGATCGTAGTAGATGCTTTTATTATTTCTGATCCTGGTATATTTTCTCTTGCCCGAGAGTATGCACCGGAAATTCCCATACACATCAGTACACAGGCAAATGTAACTTCCTGGAAATCAGCTGAATTTTGGTTTCAGCAAGGCGCCAAACGTATTATTATAGCTCGTGAGCTTTCCATTTCAGAGATCAAAAAGATCAGAGAAAAAGTGCCGGGGATCGAATTGGAGATGTTCGTGCATGGAGCCATGTGTATTTCCTATTCCGGTAGATGTCTGCTTAGTTCATTCCTGAATAACCGCAGTGCAAATCAGGGGTATTGCACCCAACCTTGCAGGTGGGAATATGGACTGGCAGAAAAAACTCGTCCAAATGAATTCTTTAGTTTAGAAGAAGATAAATACGGTTCTTATATCCTGAATTCTAAAGACCTTTGCCTTGTAAACCGGTTGAAAGAAATCATTGATGCCGGACTTGATAGTATAAAGATCGAAGGTCGTATGAAAAGTCATTACTATGTGGCTAATGTAACACGAACTTATAAAAGTGTTATCAAACTGATTTTCGAAAACAAAAAAATTCCAAATAATTTAAAAGAAGAACTTAATAAAGTAAGCCACAGGCATTATACTGAAGGTTTCTTCGATAGCTTCGATTCCACAACCACCCAGTTTTATAAATCTTCTACTTACATAAGAGACTATCAATTTATCGGTGAAATTGTAAACACTAATAAGAAATCTATTTATATTGCTATCCGGGCTAAATTTAGTATTGGAGATGAAATCGAGATCATCTTCCCTGATATGAACAACGATCTCTCGCTTGAAATATCGAATCTTTATAATGAGGAAGGAGAACCTATTTCCTTTACCATACCCAACACGATCGTTAGGGTTGATATCAATAAAGAAATTCCCTCTTATGGAATTGTGAGAAAAAACATTCGGAAATAAAACATATGAAAAAAATAATATTAATACTGTTTATACTGGTTTCCGTTAATCTGTTCAGTCAGAACGATATAGAGTTAAAACAACTTTTCGAAAAGGCTAAAGAAAGCAATGAGCAAAGTAAATTCATTCCAATTTATGAAAACCTATCAGCAAATTATCCGGATTCTTATTATGGACAATTAGCACTCCTGGAACTGGCAAAAATTTATGTTCTGGAAAGACAATACAGCAATGCAATAAAGTCTTTGAAAATGATTCATCATCAAGACATCGCAGATAAGCAATACTGGCTGGCAAAAGCATATTTAAAAGAAGATAAATTGCAGCTTGCTGTTGTCTCTGCCCAGATATTTATTTCCGAATCGGATGATAACGATAAGATCGAAAATGCGTATTTCATAATTGCAGAAGCCTATATCCAACAAAATATGTACAAGCGCGCATTTAATACACTGGAAACATTGCGGACTTCCAAATATATTAATAATAATATTCCGCTTCTTCATTTTAAAATGGGAAATTGTAAAGAATTCATGGGAAAATTTGAAGACGCTCTAATTTGTTATAAAAAACTGAAAAAAGATTTTCCCTATCACCAGTACAGCTATCTGGCAGAAGATAGATTGTTTGAAATGAAAAGCGATAACAAGATCAATGTTTCTCTTTCTAACATAAATTCTTATCGGCAAAATGAACCAAAACAGGAAACCGAAGTAGCAACCGGAGAATATAAAGTATATTTACAGGTAGGAGCTTTCAGCTCGGAAGAGAGAGCTATTAAACTGGGTAAAAAAGTAAAACAAATAGGTTATGATTTTATTATTTTCTCAAAGACAAAAGATAATAATGAATTATTTGTGGTGGCTGCAGGACCTTTTGAAAAAGATAAGAAATTAAAAGAAGCAATGAAGAAACTGGAAAAAAATGATTTGAAATCTTATGTTATAAAAAGATAATAATGAAAAAACCAAAGAAGCTCACTCCCATGCTAAAGCAGTTCCTGGATATCAAGAACCAGCATCCAGATAAACTTATCCTGTTCAGGATGGGTGATTTTTATGAGACTTTCTTCGATGATGCCAAAGTTGCTTCCAAAGTACTGGGCATTACACTTACAGCCAGAAATAAAAAAGCAGATAACCCCATTCCACTTGCCGGTTTTCCTCACCATGCCTTGAATAATTACCTTGATAAATTGGTGAAATACGGTCTTAAAATTGTTATTTGTGAACAGATGGAAGACCCAAAAAAAGCAAAGGGACTCGTTAAAAGAGGAATTATAGATATCATTACGCCAGGTTCCATTATCGACGGTCACCTTATAAACAAAACAGATCATAATTACCTGGCTTGCGTGTTTTTTCACGAAAAAAATGAGCAATTGGGTTTTTCGATTATTGATGTTTCAACTGGTGATTTTCTGTTCACCGAACTTGGCAGACCTCAACTTAAAAATGAATTAATGCGTTTGAAACCTGCAGAAATTATAGTCGTAGATAAAGAAGTTGAAGCATTTATCAATAAGAAAGAACTGGAATATGACCCAACGATAACGATTTTTGATAACTGGTATTTCGAACCCGATGAAGCCAAAAGAGCATTAAAAGATCATTTTGGAACTTCTACCCTGGAAGGTTTTGGAACTCAGAATAAACCCGCCGGTACTACTGCTGCCGGTGCAGCGCTTTCTTATATTAAATCACTGAAGAACGAGCAGCTAAAACATATCAGTCAACTTAGATATTATTCTCTGGAAAACTTTATGCAGCTTGATGAAATATCCCGCCGCAATTTAGAACTGACCCATTCTATTCGCTATGGTAGTAATTTTGGAACATTAATTTCCATAATCGATAAAACAGAAACACCTATGGGTGCCAGAAAACTAAAGGACTGGCTTCTTAATCCTCTTATCGATCTGGAGCAGATAAATTCCAGGCTGGATGCAGTAGGATGTTTTAAAGAGAATATTGCATTCACAAATGATCTGCGTGCAATCCTGAAAAATATCGGTGACCTGAGCAGGATAATCAGTAAGATAGGAACTAAACGAGTAAATCCACGGGATGTAATTGCTTTGAAAAACTACCTGGAAACAGCTCCTTTAATCTCTGATCTGCTCCAGGAATTTAACGATCCCCTTATCTGTCGTACAAAAAATGATATTCAGGATTACTCTGATATCCTGAACCTGATTGATTCTGCTATCTGTGAAGAGCCAGCACTTCTGATCACCGACGGAAATATTATAAAGGACGGATACAATCAAGATCTTGATGAACTGAGAGAGATAAGTAAAAGCGGCAAAGGCTGGATAGCAAAACTGGAAAGCGAGGAGAGAAAAAGAACCGGAATCTCTTCTTTGAAAGTAAATTACAACAAGGTTTTTGGCTATTATATTGAAGTTACAAAAACGCATAAAGATAAAGTTCCTGATCATTATAT
>CBFDCX010000053.1:0-9759 GCA_965603415.1 uncultured bacterium | reverse complement strand
TAAGAACCTGAATAATGTTCTAAGATTTGATATTTTTTTTATAGATAACATGGGTTATTAACTTAACTCACTCTGTTAGATAAATAAAAAATTTAACGTGTTCACATTTAGCTGTTTTCTTCTTCTTCAATCCTTTACCACCTGAATTCATTTTCTTAATGCCTTTCTGAATTAAAAGCGAACCTGCTTTCTCGAATTATTTCTGTCAAAGAAAATATTTTTCAGCAAGCAATTTGTGGGTTGGTACCCACCCTACGATTTTATCCTTTCGCCTGCCACTACTGCAACGGTGCCATCAACCGGGAGATGCGTGCTGCTATTTTAAACCAGAATGGTTTTTTATTTATTTCTTCCATAGTTATCAGTTTGGAATCCTGCAGATCGTTTTTCAGCATTTCATGTGTTTGGGTGGAAAATTCTTTTCTCGTGAAGCACATCATAATTTCAAAATTTATTCTAAAAGAACGGTTATCCAGGTTGGCAGTACCAACCGCAGTAAATCTATCATCTACCAGTATTACCTTCTGATGCAAAAAGCCTTTCTGATAGCGGTACACTTTGATTCCCACCTGCATTACATCTTTCAAAAATGAATACGAGGAATAATTAACCAGGATGTTATCTGTCTTTTCGGGGATCAGAATTCTTACATCCACACCCCGCAGTGCAGCTAATTGCAAAGCAGCCAGTATCTGTTGATCCGGTACAAAATAGGGACTGCTTATCCATAAAGATTTCCTGGCAGTATTGATGCAGTGTACAAAGAACATGCCGCATGTTTCCAGGTCATCGGCAGGACCTGATGGAAGAACTAATGCATTTTCATTGCCATCTGCAGGAAGTTGCTTCCAGTTCAGTTCGGGAACTTTGCTGGTTGCCCAATACCAGTCGGCAATAAAGGGGATCTGCACGCAGAGGACGGCAGGTCCTTTTATCTTTACATGAGTATCACGCCAGAAGCCGAAACGTTTATCCAATCCCAGATATCTCCTGCTCACGTTCAAGCCACCTACAAAAGCTTCTTTTCCGTCCACAATAACTATCTTGCGGTGATTTCGGAAATTCAACTGAAGCCGTGTGTTCCATCTTCTATTGGTTTTAAAGTGAACTATGTTAATTCCTTGTTCCGATAATTCTTCTACATACACATCAGAAAGTAATCGGCAGCCTACCTCATCATAAAGGAAATAAACTCTGATACCTTCTTTTACTTTGGCTATTAACCTGTCCTTCAGCTTTTTTCCAAGTTCATCGTCGTGAACGGTGTAGAATTGTACCAGGATGTAATCTCTCGCTTTATCGATGCCTTCAAAAATTGCTTTGAAAGTGTCATCACCATTGATCAATAGTTCGGCAGTATTACCGTTTGTGAAGGGCATTTTGGCTAATTGCTCCAATACTTCATGTTTTGTTTCTCTTTCCAGGAAATTCACTTTGTACGATGCAAGTTCTTTTTTCAATTTCTCGGCAATATCATTTATCTCCAGATCACCCGTTCTTCTGGCATTTACATAACCGGAGAACTTCCTGCTGCCAAACATTAGATAAAGAGGTATTGCAAAGCAGGGAATTAAAAGAAGTGCAACAGCCCAGGCAATAGAACCTTGAGCAGTGCGTCCTTTCATTATCACATCCAGGGCTGCAATGATACCCAGCAGGTGAATGATAATAAGTAACACCCACCAGAAAAATTTTAAATATTCAAGTATCATGATGATCAACCTTTTTTGGATCGCTCCACTTTCTCCATTATCTGATTATACAACATCGATAATGTAATGGAGAAGGGCACATTTTTTTTGGCCAACTGCACCATGGAATAGGCTTCCATAAAGCGGTTGTGAGCAAGATACAACTTTATTAATTCAATGTAATTCACAGGTTCCATGGGAGCCAGTTTTATGCTTTGAAGCAGATAATTCACAGCTTCCAGGGTTTTACCGATCTTTTCGCAGGTTAAACCAAAATTCCGATAAAAATGAGAAGAATTCACTTTTAATTTCAGGGCATCATAAAATTCTACATAAGCATTAAGCCAGTTCCCCAGTTGAAAATAAGCCAATCCGCGCAAATAGCAGATGCTGCCTTTTTTCCCGAATAACTCTTCTGCTTTGTTGATATACTCGATAGCATCTTTGTAATTTTTTTGAGAAAAACATAATTCTGCCAGAAAGACAAAAGGTAATTCCGAATTTATTTTATATTTCAAAAGCTCCTGCAGAATTTCTATACTCTTTTTTGTTTTTCCCAGCTTGGAATAAGAAAAAGCTTTATTATAAAGAAGCTCGGGATATCCGTCGGGAATCCTGTTGTAATAATCGAGAGCCAGACGGAATTCCCTGAGAGAAAGGAAACAATTTCCAATCTGAAAGATAACGGATTCATCATTTTCATTTTGTTCCAGCACGCGGTGATATTGCTCGATAGCTTTGCGGAATAATTTCTTGGACATGTAAAGTTCTGCCAGGGCAAGCAGCAGTTCTTTATTATCCCGGAATTCATTCAACCCATTTTTCAGAAGTGCTCTTACCTGCAGCCAGTTCTTATTTCTGTGATATTTTGCCTGCCACAAGATATTTTGAATTTTATCCATGGGTTGTTTTCTCCTGTGCATGGTAGAGAGTTTCGATAGCTTCCAGTACATCTTTGCTATCCAAACAACGATTAATGAATTCACGTACTTTGGCGCCGCCTGGTAAACCTTTTGTATAGTGTGAAAAATGGCTTCTCATCTCTATCAACGCTTTTGCTTCACCTTTGTTTTTAATTTCCAGCTTAAAATGCTCTTTAATGATCTTGATCTTTTCGTTCCAGCTGATATCCGAAACTTCACCACTTTCAAAATATTCTTTAATATTCCTGAATATCCAGGGTTTCCCCAGAACTCCTCGACCTATCATCACAGAATCACACTCTGTTTCCATGAACATACTGATGATATCTTTCACACTATTTATATCACCGTTGCCTATAAGCGGTATGGTGAGTTTTCCTTTTAGCTTTTTTATCAGGTTCCAATCACTTTTCCCGGAGAACATCTGGCTGCGTGTACGTGGATGCAGGCATATCATGTCACATCCGGCGTTTTCCATTCTGTAACCAAAATCTACAGCATTTATGCTAAAATTATCCCAGCCTGCTCTTATCTTAACAGATAGTGGAATAGATGTTCCAGCCAATACCTTTTTTATTTCTTTAATGATGTTTTCTGCTAATTCGGGAGAATTCATTAGAGCAGAACCGGCTCCGCGTTTTATCACTTTTTTTACCGGGCAGCCCATATTGACGTCTATGAAATCCGGTTTCATTTCCAAGATGATCTCGGTTCCCTTTGCCATAATAACGGGGTCAGAACCGAAAAGCTGAATTCCGTATGGTCGCTGGAAATCAGTAAAATCCAGGTATTTCAGACTTTTCTCTTTGTTGTGAACAAGCCCGTCTGCACTTACCATCTCACTAACCACCACATCTGCACCGCATTTTTTACAGATCGTACGAAAAGCAATATCAGTAAATCCGGCGAGTGGAGCCAGCCATATCTTCTGTTTTGTTAATTTCGCAATTACAGGATTCATATTCTTTAACGGTTGGTAAAATGAAATATTGCAATGCCGGCAGCAACAGCGGCGTTCAGTGATTCTACGGAGTTAGAGATGGGTATCTTAACTTTCAGGTTAGCCAGGCCGATAATCTCCTGGCGAATTCCAAAAGCTTCCGAACCGATCACCAGCACAATATTTCCATCCGGTTTCACAGCATCAAAAAGATCTATAGAATCATGCAGAGTTGTTGCGATTATTGCAGCATCATTTTGTTTGAGCCAGTCAATATCGTGAATTTCTACAGGTAGAGAAAACACAGTTCCCAGCGAAGCACGTATCACTTTGGGATTGAACACTTCACAACAATCGGGAGATAGAACAATACCGGAAATTCCAGCGGATGTAGCTGTGCGGAATATGGCTCCCAGGTTACCGGGTTCTTTGATATCATCCAGGTAAAGTAGAAAAGATCTTTCTGCAATGGGAACAGTTTTCGTGTACACCAAGGCAGCAATATCTTGAGGATGTTTTGTGTCTGCTATCTTTTCAATTTGCCATGGTTCAACCTGAAATATTCTAGTTATGTTAAAATCTTTTAAAGTATATTTATCCGGATCGGAAATGTACAATTCCTGCAAAAGGATCCCGTTTTTTTGCAGTTGGTCTATTAGCCTGGCACCTTCCACAATTACTGCTTTGGTTTTTTCACGATATTTCTTCTGTTTGAGTTTTGCTAATTCTTTAGTGTGTTCTTTGGATAGTGTTTCCATAATTTTTTTTAATGATACATTGCTTTAATTTTTTCAATATCAACATCGTCTATCTGCTGGGATTTCAGGAATTTTTTTGCATATTCCAGGTACAATCCGGAATCGATGAGCAGGTCAAGCAGGTCAGCATCTATCTCACTATCTTTCACCATGAACGCCATGATTCGCAGAGATTCGGTAAGTGTCTTGCCTTTTTTATATGGTCTATCTGAAGCGGTGAGAGCTTCGTAAAGATCGGAGATAGCAATAATGCGGGATTGGAGTGGCATTTGATCTGCATTCAATTGGAATGGATATCCTTTCCCGTTCAGTTTTTCATGATGTGAGGATGCATATTTTGGTACATTTCTGAACTTTTTGGGAAATGTAAGTTCACCCAGCATTTCATGCGTTACAATGGCATGTTCCCGCATTTTATCGAATTCTTCAGGAAGCAGTGTACCCCTTCTGATAGAGAGATTTATTTTTTCATTTTCCGTTATCAGGAAATAGTCATTTCCATTTGAAGAATATTTAAATTGGAAGATCCTGTCTATTCCTTCCAGGTCTTCATCTTTCATGAATTCACTGCCAGTATTGGCATTGTAGATAAATTCTCTGTCTTCTTCCAGTTGTTTTAATAGTTTTTCCAATTCTTCCTTTTTGCCATTGTTTTTTAAACAGCATGAAATATCTTTCAGTATGATAGACTTGACCAGATTGAAACGTGTATTTATCAGTTCTATCCTATCAAAGATCGTTTCCAGTTTTCGGGCTTTATCACGCACATAAATAGGAGTGGTTATCTTTCCTACATCGTGCATCCATCCTGCAATGCTTATTTCCTGTAATTCATCTTCTGAAAATGTAATATCTTTATAATGCTCTTTTTCTTTCTGAATTTTTTGGGACAGCATTTCGGAAAGGGTTGCCACCCGCTTGATATGTCCACCGGTATATTTAGATTTCCTGTCGATAGCACCTGCAATACTCTTAATAAACTGGTATAACAGGTTCTCCAACCCTTCGATAAGGTTCTTATTTGTAAAAGCAATTGCAGCTTGCGAAGCCAGGGAAGTGAGCATGGTTATATGTGCCTCGTTGAAGTTAACGATATTTCCCTCTTCATCCATAGCATTGATAAGCTGGATAACTCCCAGAAGTTCATTTTCGTGATCTTTCATTGGAATAGCAGCCATAGATTTGGAGTGGTAGTTGTTATTTTTGTCATATTTTTTTGTACCGCTGTTATCAAAGATATCCTGGTTATAAGCATCTTCCACGCTGGTGGCTTCTCCAGTATGTGCTACGTAAGAAGCGAAATTCTTGAACAATTTATTTTCTTTATCATCATAAAGTGGAACACTGGGCCATTTAGCTGTATCTGCCATTCCCAGCCGCAGGTTCATGGAAATTGTGCAGATAATCTTGAAATCGAGAGTTTTTTTATCTTCCGATAAAGTGTATATCGTTCCACCGTCTGCATTTGTAAATCTGATTGCTTCATCCAATACCAGTTTAAAGAAGTTATTTATTTTTTTTTCTGCCGAGAGCGCAATACCGATTTTTGTAAGTGCCTGAATATGTTTTAATAAATGTTTTTCCTTTTCCATTCTACACCACCACTTTGAAATAATTGACACAATTACTTAAAACTAATTAATGGATATGTCATTGAAGCGAACTTATTGTGTCAATAAATTTAGTGGGATATTATGAAACGAAGGATTGAGTCGATCATTCTTTCTGCTGGGAAATCGGCAAGAATGGGAAAAGATAAAGCACTGCTGAGAATTGAAAATAAAACTCATATTGTTCTCATTTTAGAGAAACTGCTTCCTTTCTCTGAAAAGGTTTATATAGTACTGGGAGAAAACCTGGAAGCTATAAAAAATGAGGTGAACACTTCAAATTTCGATTCTGAGAAGATCAAATTCATTTACAATGAGAATCATGAACTGGGAATGTTTTCATCGGTTCTGAAAGGTTTTGGTGCAATCACAGGGAAATATCCGGTCCTGCTGCAAATGGTTGATCAGCCCTTCCTGCCTGTTTCAGTTTACCGACAATTGATTGAAAGTTTAGATTTAGATGAGGATAATTATATCTTTCAACCTTATATTCAAAGGAATGGGAAAAAACTTGCCGGTCATCCTATCCTGTTTTCTACAGAATTTAAAGATTTTCTTCTTTCCAATTCCGATAAATCTACACTGCGTGATGTTATTCATTTGGTCTCCGAAAAGAGGAAATTCATCCTGGTAAAGAATGAAGTGATCCTGCAAAACATAAATACAAAAGACGAATTAAATAAAACTTTGAAATAAGGATAAACATATGGAAATACCGGTGTTTGACGTTCTAAGAAAAGCTGTGGAAAATCAGCAGAAAGGAATTGCTTTTGTAATGGCAACTATTGTGGAGGGAGTGGAGAAAACTCCCGGTAGAACGGGCTTTAAACTTCTTTCTTATGAAGATGGAAGCTCTCAGGGAACGGTTGGCGGAGGTAAGCTGGAACGCCTTGTGCTGGATAAATGCAAAGAGATCCACAAAACTAAAGAAAATGCCATGCTTAAATTTGAGCTTACCGAAACATCTGAAGGGATAGGCATGATGTGTGGTGGTGTTGCCAAAGTATATTTTGAATATTATCCGCCTGCCAGAAAAGCTTATATTTTTGGTGCAGGTCATCTTTGTCGCAGCCTGGTGCCAATTCTGAATTCGATAGGTTTTTACTGCGTTGTGATAGATAATCGTGAAGATTTTGCCAGTAAAGAAAGAATTCCTACTGCTAAAGAAGTTCTGGTAGTAGATTATATGCAATATCTTAAAAAGTTTGTACCTACTGTGAATGATGCAGTGATCATTTTTACACATGGACATAAGTATGACCACGATATCCTGGAGAACCTGTGCAGTAAAAATATTAATGTGAAATATCTCGGTATGATAGGCTCGAAGATAAAAGTTGCAGAAGCTGTAACAATGATAAGGAAAAAGCAATTTGAAGGTTCTCTCATAGACAGCATCTATGCACCTATAGGTTTGAATATTGGGAAAACTACCACACAAGAAATTGCTATCGCAATAGCTGCAGAAATATTAGCAGTTTTCAATGGAGTTAAAAATATACATTCTTACAAGGATAAACAATAAATTTGAAAATCTATTTTTCAAATTTGTTGACATTATATTAATAAATTCATTTTTTAAAACGGGTTGATTAAAAGCCTAGTACGGGAGTAAAAAATGAATTTCATTGAACAACTTCTTCAGCAAATTCCTTACCTTAATTCCCCGATCATGATCAAGCTGATAAAATCGATTATAATAATTACCATACTCTGGCTGCTGAAGCTGGTGGTGAACAGGTTTATCCTGAGAAAAATCACCGATATGAAATCCCGCTACCAGTGGAGAAAGATAGTAAGTACCATTATTGCAGTACTTGGTATTATAATAGTAGGCAGGTTGTGGTATGAAGGTGTACAATCCATCGCAACTTACCTGGGATTGCTTTCTGCCGGTATTGCCATTGCGCTTAAAGACTTGATAGCAAATTTCGCAGGCTGGATCTATATTATTTCTCGTAAACCATTCGAAGTGGGGGACAGAATTCAACTTGGCGATCTGGCTGGTGATGTTATCGACCTGAGTCTATTTGAATTTTCTTTACTGGAAATAGGGAACTGGGTAGATGCAGATCAGAGCACCGGCAGGATAATTCATATTCCAAACGGGAAAATATTCACCTTGAACCTGGCAAACTACGATAAAGGATTCAAGTATATCTGGAACGAAATACGCGTTGTTATTACCTTTGAAAGCAACTGGCAGGAAGCAAAAAAAATACTTCTAAAAATTGCCAATAAAAAGAGTGAGAATATCACAGCACCTATGGAAAGACAGATAAAAAGAGCAGCTAGAAAATTCCTAATTTACTACAAGCATCTTACTCCCATTGTTTATACCGATGTAAAAGAACATGGAATTCAACTTACAATCCGCCACCTTTGTGAAACCAGGAAAAGAAGAGGTTATACCGAAGCCATCTGGGAAGATATTTTAAAGGAATTTGCTAAACATAAAGATATTGAACTTGCCTATCCCACCACCAGGTTCTATTCAACAGATAAAGTGGAGTAATGTTTCGAGTACGCGGCGGGATCGGAACGATCCCAATTTCTAATTCCTAATTTCAAATTTCTCATTTCAAATTATTTTAGTCCGACGACACGCTTGTTACATGGCATTTAACCTTCATGTTTTATCAGTTTTTTGAACTCAAGCTAAATATTACATTATCTCCATTCCACATATCTCCTTTGGGTAAAATATCTTCTCTGAAATTAATGTCGGTAAACTTATGTGCTTCAAGAATCTTTTTAACATCATTTTGAGAAAAGAAATGAGTCCAAAAGCGAAATGTTTCAATATTTTCATCTGAATCAACAATGATATGCTGAAACAGAATAACTTTTTGCTGTTCGTATAAAAACGATTCTGAAAGTGCAATATATGGAGAAGCTTTCCAAAAACCACTAATAACAGCTTCCCAACTTTTAGGAGATGTTCGTTTTTCTAATTCATTGTCTTTAAGAACGTCGAAAATGAAAGTGCCACCTTTTTTAAGAACTCGATAAATTAAGTTTAATAGAATATCCCTTTCTTTCGGCATTAAAACTCCCAAGTCGGTGTAAATTAACACGACTAAATCGTATTTGTCTGTTTTTAAGTCAATATTCAGATAATTTGCATTACAATAAGTGATATCAAGTTTTTTATCAAAGGCTGATTTTTTTGCATATTCGATTGAGTTTTTTGAAATATCTATACCTGTAACGTTGTGACCTTTTTTTGCAAAAATTTCCGAATATAAACCGGGACCACAACCCAAATCAAGAATATTTAATTTTACCATTTCCTTTTGCGTACCCAAAATCCAGTTTGCAGTTTTTGTTATGGTAGACAACTTTCTGCTACCAAGGTCAATATCAGGATTGAGATGTACATTTAATAATTGCTTTGAAATATGTTCATCTGTCCACATAAATGAACTGCCCTTTTCATAAATTTCAGGTTTTTCAGACTTAGAGATAATATCCGTTATTTTCATTCTATATCTTTTTCCTTTTTCTTTTCAAATTTAATATGTTTTGTGTCTCCTCTCTTCAAATGTCATGTAATGGTTGGCGTGTGCGGTGGAATCAGCAAGATTCCGCCAAAAACACCAACAAACCCTGAATCGGTACGATTCAGGCAAAAACCACCGCGAGACCTGACTGCCGACACGCTTGTTATGCAATTCTATTTAATCGGAAATCATACCTATTCCTGAACATAATATTGCACTAAAGATTTTTCTTGGTATGAATTGTCCTCATGGTTATAGCTAATAGATTTTACAAGACCAACATCAATGCAATAATAATCAATAAAGTAATTATCAGTTAATTCAGGGCAAGTCA
>CBFDCX010000052.1:0-9768 GCA_965603415.1 uncultured bacterium | reverse complement strand
AGTCTTTCTTTAAAATCTGGTGCACCAGGTTCCCAGAATTTCAAAGTCTGAGAATTTGATGATCCGATTGTGAAACGAAATAAGATATTATTTTTGTAATTTGTGAATTCGTTACAAATCCTCTTAATACATTTTATATGAGGTTTTGTAACTATCAGAACTTTGTTGCCAGATTTAAGAAGATTTTTTAAAAATATTATATTTTCTGCTAAATGTTCAGGATGGATATCATGAGATGAAGGATACATAAAAGTACCAGAATGTTTAGAGAATTTCTTCTCTAATTGAATGTTCCTTACTTCTTCTTTTTTCCAATTTGCAGGTGTTTTCCGTTTAAAGCGAATTGCCATTTCTTTGCTGTAGCAATACTTGCAATCATGTTTACACCCATTTATAAAATTAGCTGTTTTATCTGCCCATTCATGAGTACCAAAAACAGATTTTGTTATCATTAAAAAAAAATCTCCCTTTGATCATTAGGGCTAATATTCTGAGATTTTTTCCAGAATTCTAATCCTTTTGAATTTCCTGAAGCAAATAATAACATATAATAAGTTCTTATTTGCTCAGACTCACAATATTCTAATCCTATTGATTTCAAATTTTTTATATATTCTTCAAAAAATTCTAAAACCACTTTTTGTTTGTTAGGTAAAACAGCCAAGTCTTTTACTTCTTTTCTTTCAAAAAAATCTTTGCTTCCTAGAAATTTCAAATATTTTTCTCTACTTGGCCAATTAACATTTTGTATAGCTCCAGGCAAATTCCTTATTAAATCAGTTCCATATGGAAAGTTCATAATAAAATCGATATTCTCAAAATAGTCTTTAATGAATTTTATTGTTTTAAATGGGACACTGCAATCTGTAGGATCTATAAAAATCAAATTTAGGAAATCCTTATTAAAATCTGAGAAAATATCTTTTAAAATATCAATATCATTATAATTTCCTATAACAGCATAAGAATTGTCTATTGAAAGGTCCTTTATTCTTTTATTTAATATTTCAATTATTGTTTCATCATTATCAATAAATATAGCTTTTTTTATAAAACTGAATGAAGGATGTCTAAGAACCGAAAGCGAGGTTCCATCGATTTCTTCTCCTGTGTCACGTACAATACAGCGACCAGGCCCACTACATAATTCAATATAATTCAATCCAAGCCATTTATTTTTCATTGAATTTGAGAATATTCCAAAATATCGATTGAGTCGATAAATTTTTTGATATGCCCAATCCCCAACACATCGAACTGGTAATTCATCCAATTCTGATTTTGTAACTTCGCATATACCATCATTGGTTGTTACTTTCCTTTTCTCTGTATTACATTCTTGTATACATTTGTGATTTATTGTTTCTCTTAAATTATGTGTAAGTTTCATTCCTCTTCCATCTTGTCATTCAAAGCTTCTATCCCTTTTTTAATGCCCAAGTAACTGATAACAGAAAAATTTCCATTTGGTTTTAATCCCATTTATTTAAGCAAATTTATTTTCTTTTTTTTGAGTATATACCAACTCCAATACTTAATGAATGATTTGTAACTGTTACAATATTTATTTTGCCTTGATTCATGGTGTACAATATTTCGATAACTGCTCTTTTACTAATTTCAAATTGCGGTCCGGCAGCTAAGTAAATACCTGCTTTAGTAGTTAGTGTCCCGGTATAATCTTCATTTCCCCAAAATAAATTGGCTCCAAAATTAGCTTTGAAATGAACTGGGGTTTCTTGAACTAATTGGAAGGAAGCAGTTAAATAAGCTGATAAATAATAGAATAGCGTTTCATTATAATCCCGTAACGATTTCCATGGTTGAATGCCCACTCCAAAACCATAGCTGAAAGTACTGATATTTATAATTTCACTTTTGAAATACGGAGCAGGTGTAAGATTGAAATCAGAGCTTACTCCTTGATAGGATAACCGATGGGAAAGACCAATATCCACTCCTATGTAATAACAATCAAGTGTGACTCTTTTTTTTTGCCCATAAGGCACAAAGTGATCTGCTATTTGAGAATCATCAGTTGACTTACGGGAAAAATTTAATTTTACGATTTCAGTATTAGTATTTTCGGGCATTTCTACTGGAAACTGGGTACTCATGATTTCAGTAGTTACTTCTTCTTCATCTTTCACGAAAGAAGCTATTAGATCTTTCTCTATGATCAGTATTTGCGGATTACCCAACTGCACATAATAAATACAATTGGCTTCATTACCTACTATATATCCTGTTAAAAAAGTAGAGTCACGCAAAATAATAGTTATTGTTTCCTGATTATATTTTTGAAATCCAGTAGTAATTTCTCTAAAGTTTTTCTCATTTAATTCTATGGTATTTAAGTATCTGTTATAATTTATCCGACGTTTTTTCATTTCTTTAACTTTATCCCAATCAAGTACTTCGTTATCATCATTAAGTATTTTACTTACTATATCAGATGGAATTATATAAAGATTTTTATTAGATTCCAGATATAATAAATTGTCTTTGAGCACAAGAAAATCTCCTTCTATGATATTATCATTCGGTAATACTATTGTTAACGACTTTAAACCAAAAACTACAAAAAAAATAATAGCGCTAAATACAACTCTTTTCAATTTGGATCTCCTTATATTCTATTATTTTAACGATTCCCCTATATTTGTTTCATATTTGATTTATCTCTTCTCATCCAAAGCTTCTATCCATTTCTTAAAACCCAAATAACTGCTAATAGAAACAATCCCTGCTAAAATTAAGTGTAAAATAACTTTTGTCCCTTTTTTCATGTGCATCCTTTTTTTGCAATTTCTCAATATTATGAAGAGCCGATTTACAATTTACCGAATAGAGATATTTACAAAAAAATGTCAATGCAAATAATTTAATTGACAAACGAAAGTTAATAACAATTTTAAAAACTGATTAATATTATTTTTTTCTAAAGAAAATAATGGGGTAACGATGAAAAAAACGATCTTGATATTTTTTCTTTTCTCTACTGTACTTCTATCTGCACAACTCATCACGTTTGAAGCGATGGATAATCCCAACGATGACGGCAGTGCTATTCTATTGAAATGGGATATTTCAACTTTATCTTCAGCAAATGCTACTGTTGAACGAATAGAAGAAAGTGGTGACACAATTCTTATCCAGAAGTTAACCAAACCCGCAGGTTCTTTTACAGATGGACAGAACATTAAATCCAAAATTAAGTATCAATACATGCTCACGGTTTATGACGGTGATGGCAAAATTCTGGAATCTGCAGCTTCGTTTGCAGTTCCCCGGGCTCAATGGTTCAATACAAATAAGATTTCCCTTCTGATTATGGCATTGATACTTACCATTGCCATCGTTTATTACATTTTCTCGGCTAAAAGTGGTAAGAAACTTTATATCCGCAAGATCGCTGGTCTGGAATCTATAGATGAATCTGTGGGACGCGCAACCGAGATGGGAAAACCCATTCTTTTTGTTCCCGGCATTCTGGACCTGGACGATATGCAGACCATTGCCGGCTTGACCTTTCTGGGAAAACTGGCTCAGAAAACCGCTGAATACGATGCCGAACTCATTGTACCTGTTTGCCGTTCTATGGTGCTTTCCACAGCCAAAGAAATCGTAAAGGAAGCCTATCTCAAGGCAGGACGTCCCGATGCTCATAAACCAGATTCAGTGTTTTACCTCACAGACGACCAGTTCGGTTACGTAGCCGGTGTGGACGGCATTATCATCCGCGAAAAACCGGCAGCCAATTTCTTTATAGGTGCGTTTTATGCCGAATCACTTATCCTGGCAGAAACAGGTTTTGCCCACGGAGCTATTCAAACTGCCGGAACTGCCATGCCCAGCCAGTTACCATTCTTTGTGGTTGCCTGCGATTATACTCTCATCGGGGAAGAATTATTCGCTGCTTCTGCATACCTTTCCAAAGATCCTCATCAACTGGGAAGCCTGAAAGGACAGGACCTGGGTAAAGCGGTTTTTGTGATAACTCTAACTATTGGCGTGATACTGGAGATCTTCGGTATTCACTTCCTGAAAAATTTCTTAACTTTACATTAAGGCGGCTAGAATGAAAAGAAAAATACCTTTAATAATAACATTTGTTGTTGGTGTAGTGCTTATATTTGCAGAATTTATTCCTCACAAACCATTCGGTCTTATCTCCGGTGAATTGGAAAAATGGTATCTTATCATAGCAGGTTTTGCTATCATATTGGGTCAGCTTAATCTTTTTAAAGTAAATTTATTCAAGATACGTTACAAACAGCAGAACTGGCAGTATTTCATCTTAACATTGGTTAGTTTTAGTGTGATGGTTTTATGCGGTATTTTCTGGGGAACCCAGAATAATCCCGGTTTGTTTGGTAATGGTGTGGCTATTGCTACTGCTATGGGAAATAAACCTTTCGATTATCTTTTTCTCAACGTTTACCAGCACCTTTCGGCAACCATGTTCTCACTGCTGGCATTCTTCATTGCTTCCGCCGCTTATCGTGCTTTCATAGGTCGTACTACCGAATCTAACCTGCTGCTGGCTGCCGCTATACTGGTGATGCTGGGTAATACAAGTATGGGAAGCATCCTTACCGGCTGGCTGCCGGAATCTCTCAAATTCCTGCATTTACCACGAATATCTGAGTTTATCATGAAATATCCCAATACAGCCGGACAGCGAGCAATTATGATCGGAGCAGGTCTGGGCATCATTGGAAGTTCACTTCGCATCATTCTGGGAATTGAGCGTTCTTACCTGGGAGGTAAATAATGGCAGCTGTAAAACGCAAACAGTTAGATAGAAGATGGCTTTTCCTGTTTATTTTTGTGGGAGTAGCATTACCTCTTATTTTTGTTATTGGTTTTCCCATTGAAACAACTGAAAATGTAAGAATGGTTTATGGTCTTGTTGAAAATACTCCCTCCGGTTCAAAAGTCATTCTTTCCTTTGACTATGATCCGGGTACAAAACCGGAATTGCATCCTATGGCAAAAGCTGTGATGCAGCATTGCTTTGATAGAGATATTAAAGTAATAGTAACTGCTCTTTGGCCGATGGGCGTACAGATGGCAGAAGAGATATTCAGCGATATCCAAAGCGAAAACCCGGATGTGGAATATGGCAGAGATTATGTGAATCTCGGCTTTAAAGCCGGTGGCATTGTTACCATCCAATCTATGGGAAAACAATTCCGCCAAGTTTTCCCGGAAGATATGAACGGTACTTCTATAGATGAGTTTCCTATTATGGATGGAATGAAGAATTTTGATAACCTGAGTTTTGTTTGTTCTTTTTCTGCTGGCGATCCCGGCATTAAGCAGTGGATACAAGTTACCCATGATAAATTCAACCGTCCCGTAACAGGTGGTGTAACCGGTGTGAGCGCTCCTTCGATTCTACCTTATGTGAATGAACAGCAACAAATAACAGGACTATTAGCTGGATTGAAAGCTGCTGCAGAATATGAATTACTATCCGAGGCACCCGGCACAGCAACCAGCGGTATGGATGCTCAATCGATCGCACATCTTATCATTATTATTTTTATTGTGATCGGAAATATCAATTTCTGGCGAGATAAAAAAGCCGAAAAGCGAGGTGAATAATGACACATTTCTTCTCAGTTCTTGGAATATGGTTAGGTGCTCTTTTTACCTTTGCCATTTTCAGTTTTCTCTATAAAGATAATCCTTTCTATAAAATGGCAGAACAGATCTTTGTGGGTCTTTCGGCAGGATACTGGTTTGTTTATACTATTTTCTTTATACTCATGCCAAACCTGTTCAATCCCCTCTTGCAGGATTTTGCTTTAAACTGGATCAAACTCATACCGGCTGCATTGGGAATTCTAATGCTGCTGCGGCTTATTCCTTCTATCGACTGGGTGAGCAGATATCCTATTGCCCTGGTTATAGGTACAACCTCCGGTATTTTCTTTTTGCGTTATCTTAAATCCGACGTAATAAACCAGCTCACCGCAACCATCATGAATCCATTCCAGGGAGCAAACTGGGGCAATATAGTAGGACAGATCTTATTGATCATTGGAACTCTTACGGGAGTAATTTATTTTTATTTTAGTAAGAAACATGAAGGTGCATTCGGTGTTACAGCCAAGATAGGTATTTACTTCCTGATGGTAAGTTTTGGTGCTGCTTTTGGCTACACTGCCATGGCACGTATTTCGCTTCTCATCGGCAGGTTGCAATTCCTGTTGGGTGACTGGCTGGGAATAATTAATCCTTAAAAAAGAGAAGAATCATGAATTTATTAGGAAGAATCAGACTGTTTTTTATGTTTTGTTTGTTATTAATTCCGCTTGTTTTATTCTCTCAAACAGAGATCGACGATTTGAAAAGACAACTTGATTTTGCTTCTGGTAAAGAAAAAATAGAAATATTAGATCGTTTGCAGGAAAATTATTGGGATATTTATCCTGAAGCCAGCATAGAATATGGACATCAGGCATTGAAACTTGCCCGGAAACTAAATTATGAACGTCAGGAAGTCCTGGAATTTAAAAATATCGGGCGAGCTTATTTCGTCCAGGAAGAATATACTAAAGCTATACGTAATTATACACTTGGGATGGATCTTGCCAAAAAGATCGGTGATAAATTCATGATGATCGATCATTATATTAATATCTCTTCCTGTTATTTAAAACTAAACAACGAAGCCAGATCTATTGAATATGCTCTAATCGCTTTGGATATATGTGATAAATCGGATAATACGAAAGGTTATATTGGGGCTTATAAAAACCTGGGAGATATTTATTTCCAGAAAAAAGAAATAGCAGATGCAATAGGTTATTATCAACTTGCCATCGATGCTGCTACAAAACTTGATGACCAGAATTCTGTGGCAAAACTTCAGAAAAAGATCGGTGTATGCTTCCTGGCGAGCGAAGATAAGAATAGAGCTACAGATTTCTTTCAACAGGCTGCAGATTATTTTGAAACAACAAATGACTTAAACGAACTTGTTGTTTGTTATAAAGCTCTTGGATTATTATTCGAAAAACAAGATGATATGATCAATTCCAACAAATACGATAGAAAGCTCTTAGAGGTTGAAAAACAATTATTAGAAGAAGAAGAAATTGATAGATACCTTTTCTATTATGAGTATTATAATATATTGGATTACAAAGAAAAAGCTCTTGAACATTATCAGAAATATAATCAACTTCTCAATTCTTATTATGTAAAGAAAAGCCACCAAGAAATGGAGATCATCCAACAGATACATGAACAGGAAAAGCAAATTCTGGAAAAAGATATAACAGAAACCGACAGTGAATTAGAAAAGATACAAAGCGAATCAGAGGAAAAAGAACAGGAGATTAAAGCTCTTAAAACAGTCCAGGAAGAAAGAGAAGAACAAATTCAACTGGAAAAAGCAAAGAAAGAAGAACTGCGCCGGAATCTGAAATATGAACAGGAAATTAACAATCTCAAACTCTTACGTAAAAACCAAGAACGAAACTTATTTATAATTTCATCAATATTATTCTTAATTATTATGATCGTTATATTTAACCGTCTTCGCTTTAATGTGAAAGTAAACGCAAAACTCAATAAACAGAATAAATTCATTTTAAAAGTCTCTGATGAGTTGAAGAATGCAAATAGTAAACTGGAAAAGGCTAATATAAAGTTGGAACAGGCAAAAGAAAAACTAGAGAAGATAGCCCGTACAGATCCGCTTACTCATCTTTCCAATCGTCGTGATATCCTGGAAAAAATGAATTATGAAAAAGATCGTTTTGAGCGAAACGCTAAACCGTTTACAATTGTTATTTCCGATATAGACGATTTTAAATCGATCAACGATAATTACGGACATTACTGCGGAGATTACGTTTTAAAAACCATTTCCAAATTGTTCACTACCTCGTTAAGAAAGCAGGATATCTGCGCCAGGTGGGGCGGTGAGGAATTTTTACTTTTCCTACCTGAAACCAATCTGAAAGGTGGACTTACAATTTCCGAAAAGATCAGAGAAGAAATAGCTAATACTAAAATAAAATATAAGGATGTTACTTTAAAGATTTCCATGACTTTTGGAGTTTGTGTTTATAACCAACTGGTCGATATTAATAAATGCATTTCAAAGGCAGATAAAGCTCTTTATAAAGGGAAACACAGCGGAAAAAATAAAGTGCTTTCGGCAAAACTATAGACAGGAAAATTATGAAAGTTTTCAGCATTGCAGGATATCATCGCACAGGTAAAACCACAGTTGTAGTAAACTTAATTAAAGAATTAAAAAAGCGCGGGTTTAAGGTAGTTTCCATCAAGGATATTCATGCTGAAGATTTCAGCATGGAAGATAAAGATTCCAATAGCTGGAAACACTGGGAAGCAAGCCGGGATACGGTAATTGCCAGAGGGCTTCATGAAACTTACCAGATCTGGCACAGGCAGCTTTCTCTGAATGAAATGCTGGCACACCTGGAAGCTGATTATGTAATTGTGGAAGGTATGAGATCTGCACCTCTTCCCCGCATCATCTGTGTAAAAAATCAAACACAATTGGATGAATTGGTGGATGGAACCGTATTTGCAATTTCCGGTGTTTATGCCGATGATCATAATAACTATAAACACCTGCCAGTACTTAAATCTATGGAAGAGGTTACACAACTTGCCGATCTGGTAGAAAAAAAGGTATTCGAAGTTCTTCCCATTCCCAAATCAGAATGCTGTGGAGAATGCGGATTAACATGCAGAGAAATGGTTTCAGCTATATTAGCTGGAGAAAGAAAAAGAGAAGATTGTAAAACAGACCGCAATACAGGTATGAAATTGAAAATCAGCGGTAAGGAGATTAATATCGTTCCTTATGTTCAGAAGACCTTTAAAGATATTATTAGAGCATATTTGCAAAATTTGAAAGGCTACAAAGAAGGCGAAAAGATCGAAATTGAAATTAATGATTAACATACTTTTTAGAGGCAGGTGATAATGAGGTCAAATATTATCATTCAGAAGGAGAAAAAACAGGTTATCAAGATCTGCAATTCTCCTAAAATGTTCAAAAAAGAACTTTACATTTACCAGAAGAAACTACCTTTCACACCCAAATTGCTCGATCATGATGGTAAGATCACACTAATGCTGGAATACATCGAAGGGATAGCTATTGGTAACCTGGCTCAACCGGATTTTGCACGTATAGCACAGATATATGCTGAATTGCATTTGCTGGAAAACAAACAGGGAAAGTGTATCTGTCACGTAGATAACAATCCGAAAAATTACCTGTTTGCCGATAACAAATACTATATGCTGGATTTCAGCGATTGGGATTACAAGCAGCCTGAAACCGATTTGATCCATTTTCTTCTGTTCTGGGCTTCAATCTATAATAAAGTTAAATTCAAACTTGCTTTCAGACAACTGATAGATAGTTACATGAAGAAAGCTACTATTAACCCGCTGGAATGGGAACTGTTATTACCCGAGATAATCTTAAGATTTGATTCACGTAGAAAGAAATATGGGAAAAAACAGAATCATCCCGATATTTCCCAAAACAGAGAGATGTTAAAAAATATCATCTAAATTATTTATTGTCCAAAAAATACATATGTCGTTGTTTCACCTATATTTAAGTCAATTTCATCTTCTACGTACTCAGGTAGTTCGTTTCCAATGGAGTATGTGATCCTAATAAAATCATAATCTTCAGATACAGAAATAGTCGGACTCAATTCCTCAGAGTATATGGTAAAAGGGAACAAACTATACCGC
>CBFDCX010000051.1:0-9802 GCA_965603415.1 uncultured bacterium | reverse complement strand
GCTATTATATTGAAGTTACAAAAACGCATAAAGATAAAGTTCCTGATCATTATATTCGTAAACAGACGCTGGTAAATGCAGAACGCTTTATCAGTCCCGAATTAAAAGAATACGAAGCAAAAGTATTGGGCGCAGAAGAGCGCATAAAGAATTTGGAATATGAGCTTTTTTCCGAAATTCGTGAGCAGCTTTTTAAGCAGGTTGAATTAATGCAGATGTACGTTGAAGTCATATCACAGATCGATGTGCTGGCAAATCTGGCTTTCATTGCCTATCAAAACAATTATATCAAACCCGACTTCAATACTGATGGATTAGTTGAAATAAAAGGGAGCAGACATCCGGTTATAGAGCAGCTCCTGGAGAATGAAGAATTCATTCCAAATGACGTAACTCTGGATGATAAAAACAATCTAATTTCTCTTATCACAGGTCCAAATATGGCAGGGAAGTCCACTTATCTTCGCCAGGTAGGGCTTCTATCCATCATGGCACAAATGGGAAGTTTCATCCCGGCAGAATCTGCTAATATCCCTGTTTTTGATAAAGTATTTACCAGGGTTGGAGCTTCCGATAATCTGGCTATGGGACAAAGCACGTTCCTGGTTGAAATGATAGAAACCGCCAATATTCTGAATTCAGCTACCCCACGTTCACTTATTCTTCTGGATGAAATTGGACGCGGTACCAGCACATTCGATGGATTAAGCCTGGCCTGGTCTATTGTTGAACATATCCATAATAATTCAAAGATCTCTGCTAAAACGCTTTTTGCCACGCATTACCACGAACTCACAGAATTGGAGAATGTGCTACCCAGAGTAAAAAATTTCAATATTGTAGTAAAAGAATGGAACGATAAAGTAATATTCTTAAGGAAGATCGAACGCGGTTCTGCAGACCAGAGTTATGGTATTCAGGTAGCCCGGCTGGCTGGAATTCCTTCTAAAGTTATTAAACGAGCAAAACAGATACTGCGCAACCTGGAAGAACACGAATTAAGCCCGCAAGGTCTTACTGCTACAGCAAAAAGACAGCTTGCCAGGAATCCCGATCAAATAGATATTTTCGATGCCATCATTGAAAAAGCAGATCAGAAAAATGAGATACTGGAAGAGATCAAAGAGCTTGATGTTGAAAACTTAACACCTATGGAAGCAATAAATAAACTTTCGGAATTGAAAGACAAATTGTAATATCTAATGATAATATGGATTATAAGAATTTAACTTCTCCCTGTGGATTGGATTGCTGGAATTGTATTATATATCTTTCCAAAGATAATAAAGCAATTCGCAAGATGGTATCTGAAAAGTTAAATCTTCCCGAAGAAAAAGTTTTATGTCCCGGATGCAGGAATTCAAATGGAATAATAGATTTCCTCGATATGACCCAGCCCTGTAAAGTATATAAATGTATCACTAAAAAACAAATTGATCTGTGCTCTGAATGTAATGATTTTCCTTGTGAAAATCTTCAACCCTATACTCAATTCGCAGAAAAAAGACCCCATAATATAAAAGTGTTCAATCTCTGTTTAATAAAAAAGATGGGTCTGGAAAAATGGGCAAAAACAAAAGCGAAATCTGTTAGAGAAAGTTATTTTTCTGGAAAGTTGGAATTATAAATGATAATTGTAAGTGCTTGTCTTGTAGGAATCAACTGCAGATATGACGGTGGGAACAATGCCAATCAGAAAGTTATTGAATTGGTAAACAAAGGTTTTGCTATCCCTGTATGTCCCGAGCAGTTGGGTGGGTTGCCCACACCCAGAATTCCTGCAGAGATCATCAGAAATAAAGTTATTAATAAAAATGATGAAGATATTACAGATTATTTTAAGAAAGGTGCCCGGGAAACATTACAAATTTCTAAACTGGCAAATTGTCGGGAAGCAATACTAAAGCAGAATTCTCCGTCCTGCGGGTACGGTAAAATTTATGATGGTACTCATACTGGAAAGATCATTGCTGGTAAAGGTATTACAGCAAAACTTCTGGAAGATAACGGAATAAAAGTCATCACTGAAGAAGATCTGTAATAAAAAATGCCGGAACTCTACGCTCCGGCATCAATACTCATTTGGACAAAATTCTCAATAACTATTTATAAACTATTTGCCCTTTTTCTTGTGTCTGTTCTTACGAAGTCTTTTTTTACGTTTGTGATTACTGATCTTGTATCGTTTCCTCTTTTTTCCACAGGGCATTAATCCTCCAGGTGCCTATTAAAGTTTGTCTTGATTAGCTTCGTTGACTTCGTCTTTGAAAGCTCTTGAGAATTTAAAAGTAGGAACAACTCTTGAGGGAACCTGCACTTTCTCTTCTGTTTTTGGATTGCGACCAATACGCTCTTTGCGAACTTTAAGTTTGAAAGTACCAAATCCTCTAATCTCGATGTGCTTACCGTCTTTCATAGAATCTTTAACTGCTTCCAGAAAAGCGTCAACGGCAAGCGCTACGTCTTTACGAATAATACCTGTTTCAGCCGAAACTGATCTAACTAAATCTGCTTTTGTCATAATTTATTTCTCCTTCTTAATTTTTTAACGCTATTCCTTCTCTAAAAACAGCTTTTTTCTGTCAAGCACTTTTTATGTAACTTAATAAAAATAAGTATCTTACAAGAAAACTAACACATCTTATCCATTTTCAGGTCGTTTTTTGCCTAATTAAAGCTGATTAGAATCAATAAATCGCAGCCTTTCTTATACGTGTGAACCCTCTATTATACTGCTATTTATTTATTGACAGCAATAAAGATTATTATTATTTGGATGAGTTTGAAATTATTTAAGTTAAGGAATAATGATGAATAACATAAAGTTTGGATTAATCGGTTGTGGTCGTATTTCAGCTAAACATTTTGAGGCAATTGCACAAATCGAGAACGCTGAAATTATTTCCTGCTGCGATATTATAGAAAAAAAAGCCAAAGAAACTTCCGAAAAACATAACATAAAAACTTACTATAAAGATTATAAAAAAATGCTGGATACAGAAAAACTCGATGCTGTTCTTATCTGTACTCCCAGCGGATTACATCCCCAGATGGGTATCGAAGCTGCCAATCGTAAAATCAATGTTGTAACCGAGAAACCCATGGCCATTACCCTTAAATCTGCAGATGAACTTGTTAAAATCTGCGATTTGAATGAAGTTGAACTTTTCGTGGTTAAACAGAATCGTCTTAATCCTTCTATCCAGCTCCTCAAAAAAGCTATAGATAAAGGCAGGTTTGGAAGATTATTCAGTGCAAATGCTACAGTCAGATGGACTCGACCACAAAATTATTATGACATGTCAAAATGGCGTGGTACATGGGAATTTGACGGTGGAGCATTTATGAACCAGGCTTCCCATTATTTCGACCTAATCAACTGGTTAATGGGTCCGGTGGAATCTGTAATGTCTTTCACTGCTACATTAAATCATGATATCGAAACCGAAGATCAGGGAGCAGGCATCATTCATTTCAGGAATGGAGCTATTGGAGTGATTGAAGTAACTATGAATACTTATCCCAAAAATTACGAAGGTTCAATTACGATAATGGGTGAAAACGGTACTGTGAAAATTGGTGGAGTAGCTGTGAATAAAGTTGAACACTGGGAATTCAAAGACTACGATGACGATGATAAACTGATCGAAACAGTGGAAACCAATCCCACCAGCGTTTATGGATTTGGTCATCTGGGATACTTGAAAGATGTAGTGGAAGTATTGCAGGGGAATGGTAAACCAAAAACCGACGGTCGCAGCGGCAGAAAATCTTTGGAACTGATCCTAGCTATGTATGCCTCTGCCAGAACCGGGAAGAAGATAGCTATTCCGCTTAAGAGTTAAAATCCAAAAAAAAAGAGGTAAATTTTGCTAATTCAAGAGTACTTTAAAACCCGAAGAGAAATATTAGAAAAAGCTTTAGATAATTATCTTGCACCTTCAGATGAATATCCATCTCAACTCCATGAAGCTATGAGATATAGTATATTCAATGGTGGTAAAAGACTTCGTCCTCTCCTGTTCTTTGCCACCTACGAAATGCTTATCGGTCGGAAGAATGTTAACCGGCTGGAGAGATTACTTCCTGCGGCATGTGCTTTGGAATTGGTTCATGCAGCCTCCCTCATCCACGACGATCTGCCCAGTATTGATAATTCCAGCGAACGAAGAGGAATGGCAAGTTGTCATATAAAATTCGACGAAGCAACCGCTATTATGGCTGGTGATGCCCTGCTAACAAAAGCGATAGAAGTTCTTACTGATATCAAAAATAAAAAAGTAGCCATCGCCTGCATCCAGTTACTTACCAGAGCTATATCCACCCGCGGAATGATAGGTGGACAGGCAGTGGATATTCTTTCTGCAAAAAAGAAAATCAATATTAATACTCTTCGCTATATCCATCTGAAAAAAACGGGGGCTTTGCTACAGGCAGCAGTAGAACTTGCCTGTATTATCTACGACGCAGAAGAGAACACAACCATCACCCTTGGCAACTTTGCCCTCAATCTCGGCTTAGCTTACCAGGTAGTTGACGATATTCTGGATGAGGTTGGAAGTTTTGAGGTTCTTGGCAGGGAACCGGGTGAAGATTCACGTAATTATAAAGCCACATATCCTTCACTTATTGGTTTGGAAAAATCCAAGAAGATTGCAGAAAAACTTCTACGTGATTCTTATAATATGATTAAAAATATGAAAAATAATGATGTTTTAATTGAATTTGTTTATATGATAAAAGAAAGGTTACCGTAACTATCTATGCCTTACTTAATAATTATCAGACCACTTAACTGTCTTTTTGTTGCTTTTTCAGTTTTTTTTGGTGCTTTTTACCATAGCAACTTTGGCAATTTCCCCCTTGTTTTATTCGCCATGATCTCTGCTTCTATGATCGCAGGTGCAGGTTATGTGATTAATGATTTCTTCGATTTACCGATAGATTCGGTGAACAAACCAGAGCGGGTTCTTCCTTCCGGTAAAATCAGCCCAAAAACCGCTTACATATTTTCTTTAATGCTTTTCATTTTAGGCATTACATTCAGTTTTCTTACACAAAACATTTTTTGTGTTTTTTTCGCTGTTTTCAATAGTCTCCTTTTATTTCTCTATGCCAGATTTTTTAAGATGAGTTTCTTAACAGGAAATTTCCTGGTGGCGTTTGCAGCAGGAAGCACATTCATATATGGTGGCTTGAGCGGTGAAAATCTGATAAACGGTGTGATCGTAGCACTTTTTGCATTTCTCTATACATTGATAAGAGAATTCATAAAAGATGGAGAAGATATCGAAGGTGATTCTAAAGCCGGAGCAAACACCATGGCAGTATTATATGGTAGAAGGAATTCTGTTTTAGTTTCCATATTACCTGCTCTGGGGATCATCATGTTCACATATTATCTCTTTCAGTTGAAACTTATGATATTAACTACATACATCATGATGAATCTGCTTATTTCTATACCATTAATAATTTTTATTATTTATTTACTATTGAACATCAATAAAAAAAGTTTCTCAAGGATATCGTCTTTAATAAAAATAGATATGTTCTTACTTTTAATAATTTTATGGGTTGGATAAAATGAAAATGTACGAAAAGCTTTTGGAATTAGCAAAAATACAAGCAAATTACTTTTGCTTGATCGATCCGGATAATCTCTCCAGCGAAGAGGCAGTACATTGCGCCAGGTTATGCGAAGAAAATGGTGCCGACGGACTGCTGGTGGGCGGAAGCCTGATGATAAACAACCGCTTTGAATCGAATCTAAAACAAATAAAAGAGAATGTAAAAATCCCCGTTTTTATCTTCCCTGGCATCTTTAATTTTGTTTCTCCCTATGCAGATGCACTTCTATTGCTCAGCGTAATCACCAGCCGTAATCCGCAAATGCTTATCGGAGAGCAGGTGCGTGCTGCCCCATTAATCAAACATTACGGATTGGAAGCTATTGGAACGGCTTACATGTTAATCGAATCAGGAAACAATACATCGGTTCATTTCATGAGCGGCAGCATGCCATTACCCCGTACAAAGAACGACATCGCCGTTGCTCACGCTCTTGCCGGTGAATATCTTGGCATGAAACTTATCTACATGGATGCCGGAAGCGGCGCAAAATATCCTGTAAGTGACGAAATGATATCAGCCATTCGGCAAAATGTATCTCTTCCGATTATTCTGGGTGGTGGTATAAAAAGTCCCGAGATCGCAGCTCAAAAAGCTAAAGCCGGTGCAGATTTTATAGTAACAGGAAATATACTTGAAAAGAACCTGAATCCAAAATTGATCAGGGAATTTGCAGACACAATACACAGTATAAAAAGATAATGATCGATATCCATACACATATTCTTCCCGGTTGCGACGATGGTTCACCGGACATGGAAACTTCCATGAAAAAGATCAGGAAAATGGCAGATGCGGGAATTGATGGTATTGTTCTAACACCTCACTTTATTAGGAATCAATATCATAACACTTCCAATGTGATAACCGGAAAATTCAAAGAATTAAAAAGTCAGCTTAAAAAAGAAAATATTCTCGTAAACATCTATCAAGCTGCGGAAGTCTACCTCGATAGTAATATTAAAAAAGATATCGAAAGTGAAAAACTGGTTATTGCTGATACTAATTATGTTCTGGTAGAAACTAATTTAACCGACTTCCCTTCGGATTTTTTTGATATTTTATATGAACTTGTAAAAAGCGGTTATCGACTCATTTTAGCACATCCCGAGAGGTATGCTGATATAATAAACGATCCATCCTCTGCAGAGGATCTCGTGCATCGAGATATTTACCTGCAACTGAATGCCGGCAGTCTGATCGGACATTATGGAAGATCGGTGAAAAATACAGCATGGTATCTTCTGGAAAAGGGATTTACGCATTTCCTGGCTTCCGACGACCACTGTAAAAGTGAAAATTATAATCTTCCTGCTGCCATGGAAGAGATCAGAAAACAGATCGATGATTACACCGTAAAACTTCTCACAGAGATCAATCCAAAGAAAATGTTGAACAATGAAAAGATAGATCTCTTTTATCTTGAATCAACAGAAGATAAACCGAAAGGTTTATTATACAGAATTTTTAGATAAATGAATGAAAAAATATTAATTACAGGAAGCAGCGGCTTCATCGGCAGGAATGTTCTGCGTCAGCTTTTGCAGAAAAAATACGAGATAACGGCATTGATACGACCACATACAACTGCTGCCCGAATTGCAGAATTCACAACAGATGTCAAATTTGTAGAAATCGATCTTGCCAATATCCCCAAACTGAAAGCATTCTTGGAAGCAAACACATTTGATACAATCATTCACATCGGGGCGTTGAGAGGTGGCAGAAAATGTTCGAAAGCAAATTATTTCGATACAAATGTGAATGCAACCGAACAGCTTGTATTAAACGCACAACAGCATATTTCGAAATTTATTTTCTGTTCATCGGTGGGTGTGTTCGGGGTAATTCCGTTGGAGCTTCCTGCCAACAATTCTACCAAAAGGCAGCCGGATAATTATTATCACTTCACAAAAATCAGAGCAGAATCCATTATTCAGAAACACGTTATGTATGGTTTAAAAGCAGCAATAATCCGACCTGCCATCACATATGGTATCGGAGATTTTGGATTTCCATATACACTTATTAAACTTATTGATAAAAAACTGCTCTATCTTCCAGATTCTGAAGTGAGAATTCATCTGACCGATGTGGAATTATTATCCCAGGCATTTTTGAAATTAACGGAATCCGATTCCACTCCGGGTGTAGCATATAATGTAGCAGACAAAGAACCGGTTGAATTGCACGAACTGGCAAATTTTATAAGTAAAGAACTGCGAGGGCATTCCTATCCCGTTAAGAAAAATATCGATATGAAGTATTTTAGGAGGGGAGAAAAAATCTCACGTTTGTTTAAAAATGAACTCTGGACTGCACGGTTTGAACTGATCTCCAGAAGCTGGTATTACGATACCATCAATGCTTACAATGATCTGTTGATAAAGCCAATCAAAACGATTCCGAACTTTAAGATAGTGACCGACTGGTACAGGCAACCAAAAACTAAGAAGTAGAAATTACAAAATGGCCATTCCAATCTTAAAAAACTGGAAAACTTACTTCACGAATCCCGATGAAGGATTGGGATCATCTTATGAAAGGATCGTTCTGAATAACAAGCTGGCTATCCTTTGCAAACATTTTGATATAAGTAAGGTACTGGAAACTCCCTCTTTTGGTTTTACCGGTTTATCCGGTATAAATAGTGTTTTTCTGGCAAAACAGGGAATCGATATAACATTGATGGATAACAATAAATCCAGGATCGGGCTGATAAAAAAAACCTGGAATGAATTGAATTTACCGGTTAATATTGAATATTCCTCTGATTTCGGAAAATTCCCGTTTGAGAATAATGCTTTTGACCTGAGTTGGAATTTTTCTGCTTTATGGTTTGTAGAAAATCTATCTGATTTCCTGGCAGAATTAAGCAGAATCACTACAAAAGTCATGTTTATCTGCGTTCCAAACCGAAGCGGATTGGGTTACACTTTTCAGAAAATGCAAGGTAAGGAAGAATTAAAAACTCAATTAAAAGAGGAAAATATCATTCCCGAAAATTTTATTCGTGAACTGAAAAAACTTGACTGGATATTGATAGATAATAAATTTATTGATTGCCCTCCCTGGCCGGATATCGGCATGTCAAAGGAAGAATTCCTGGAAATATTTGGCTTACACAATCTTCTGAAAAAAAAGAAACACACACCCATCTCGATTATGGATTATTACTCTGGTAAAAGTCCGCAATTCCCGGAAGAGATGATGAAACATTACTGGTTTGAGAAAAAAGTTCCATCGTTTATTAAACATTTCTGGGCACATCACAAATATTTTCTATTCATACCTGCAAAAGAGAAATGAAAAACAAAAGAAACTGGTTGTTCGGAACATTGCTGGGAATTGTTTTCCTGGTAGCTTGGCTGCGCATCGTTGATTGGAATGAGTTTGTTCACTATCTGAAAAACTTTAAATTAACTAAAGCAATTCTATTTTCTTTTTTTTATATTTTTGCTTATTTCCTGAGAAGTTTAAGATGGAAGATAATACTGAACCCGATTCATAAAATGAAATGCACCGAAAGTTTTATGCTTTTTATGACGGGGCTGCTGGTAAATTATGTTATTCCTGTGAGAGCAGGTGAACTTGCCAAATCCATAATTCTGAAGAACAAATACAAAGTTAGAATATCAAAAAGTCTGCCCTCGGTTTTCATAGATAAAATTACCGACCTCTTCCCCATTATCTTGATCATGATATTAATCCCGATCATTACAGTAAAACTGAACACAACCCTTTTTATAATCATTAGTGCGTTATTCCTGATATTTCTGGGATTTATTGCGTTTTTGTTCTTTGCTGTAAATCACAGACAAAAAGCTGTAGATTTATTACACTTCATACTTAAAATCTTACCGGGAAAGTACAGAGAAAAATTCGAGGATTTTTTTGAGAATTTCGTTGATGGCATGGCTATTATGAAAGGTAGATTCTTAGATAATATCCTGGTTTATATAATTACGTTGTTGGCTGTGCTTTCGGAAGCTGTTTATATTTATGCTGTTTTTAGAGCATTTGGTGCTGAGATCAGTTATCCCAAAATACTTTTTGGCTATACTTTAATGAATCTTACATATATTTTACCCACTCCTCCGGCTCAGATCGGGTCGAATCAATTTATGTGGGTACTCATCTTTTCTTTTGCCCTGGGTGTGAATGAAAATCT